>NZ_JBOBDQ010000065.1:0-32616 GCF_050586565.1 Pseudomonas sp. WC1 | reverse complement strand
TGCCCTGCGATCAATTTCAGCCTCGATAAACTTCCAGATTACTCCACCGACTTGTTCAACGAATAATCCCGCAACTTGTTGGCAATGGTCGTATGGGAAACGCCCAATCTTTTCCCCAGCGCCCGGCTACTTGGAAATTCACTCATCAAACTTTCCAATACCGCCCTTTCAAACCGCCCGACAATCTGCGAAAGATCGCCATCCAGGGAAAACTCGCCCAACGGTTGGCGCGCGCCATAATCCGGCAAGCGGATATGTTCGCTCTTCACCACCCCGCCTTCGCACAGCGACACCGCCTGGAACAACACGTTCTCCAACTGGCGCACATTGCCCGGCCAATGATACTGGCCGAGCTTCTCCATTGCCGTCGGCGCCAGGCGCGGCAGCGGGCAGCCGATCTGCCGGCTGGCCTGGTCGAGGAAGTGCTGCACCAGCCCTTCCAGGCCGTCCATGCATTCGCGCAGCGGCGGGATGTGCAACGACAGCACGTTGAGACGGTGGTAGAGGTCCTGGCGGAACTCGCCCCGGGCGCACAGTTCGGAAAGGTCGACCTGGGTCGCGCAGATCACCCGTACATCCAGGTACACCTCTTCGTCGCTGCCGACCCGGCGGAAACAGCCATCCTGCAAGAAGCGCAGCAACTTGACCTGCAAGCGCGGGCTCATCTCCCCCACGCCGTCGAGGAACAATGTGCCGCCAGCCGTCAGCTCCAGCAGCCCCAGCTTGCCCTCGGCCCGCGCGCCTTCGAACGCCCCTGGCCCGTAGCCGAACAGTTCGGTTTCGGCCATCGACTCGGGCAGGCCGGCGCAGTTGAGCGCCATCAGCGGCGCCTGGCCACGCGGACTGGCCAGGTGACAGGCCCGCGCCAGCAGCTCCTTGCCGGTACCGGTCTCGCCCTCGATCAGCAGCGGTGCATCCAACGGTGCCATGCGCCGCGCCTCGCGCACCACGGCGGCCATTACCCGTGAGCTCTGGAAGATGCTGTCGAACCCACGTAACTCCTGCTTGCGCACGTTGTAGATGCGCTCACCGATACGGTCCGCGCGGTGCAGGGTGATTACCGCGCCGGCCAGGGCTTCACTGTCGTCATGCTCGGACTGCAGCGGTGCGATATCGGCCAGGAACACATCGCCCTTGACCTTGATCCGCAGGCCGTTGATCCGCGATTTGTTGGCCCGTATCAGCTCCGGCAGGTCGAAGTCCTCGACATAGCGCGACAGCGGAATGCCCGGTACTTCGTCGACCCTGACACCGAGCAGCTGCGCCGCGCCGCGATTGGCGGCGACGATGCTGCCGCCCATGTCGATCGACAGCACCGGGAAGTCCAGCGCCCCCAGCAGCGCATTGAGCTCCATGTGCCGGCGCTCGCTGGGCATCAGGCCGACACGCTTGACCCCGAACACCCCGGCGATCGACTCGAATTTGGGCCGCAGGGCCTGGAACTGCAGGTTGATCAGGTTCGGGCAGTGCAGGTAGATGGCGTTGCCATGGTCACCTCCCACTTCGCCGCGCAACACGTTGATCCCGTACTCCACCAGCAGGTTGAGGATGTCCCGCAATATACCGATGCGGTTCTGGCAGTGCACTTTGATGCGCATAAAGGTTCTCTAAGCGGCCGAGTTTTTGCTCGCGCCACGGAAAAGTCGTAAAGATAAGCTGACAAAAATAGCCATCTGCCCAGCTCGATGTCCGTGATTTTCCGGGATGACGCTGATTTTGTAAAATTATCGTTACGCACAGAAGACAAACGGATACGCAGGATCTGCCCTCACCCCGGTGCAAAACCTCGTTTGTAGGGATATTCCTAAGGTATGTCCTGTACATAACAAGAACGCCCTCACCAGGAGAGCCACATGAAACAGACGCAATACGTGGCACGCGAGCCCGATGCGCATGGCTTTATCGACTACCCGCAGCAAGAGCATGCGGTGTGGAACACCCTGATCACTCGTCAGTTGAAAGTGATCGAAGGCCGGGCATGCCAGGAATACCTGGACGGCATCGACCAGCTCAAGCTGCCCCATGACCGCATCCCGCAGCTGGGCGAAGTCAACAAGGTGCTTGGCGCCACCACCGGCTGGCAGGTCGCCCGCGTCCCCGCGCTGATCCCCTTCCAGACCTTCTTCGAACTGCTGGCCAGCAAACGCTTCCCGGTCGCCACCTTCATCCGCACCCCGGAAGAGCTGGACTACCTGCAGGAGCCCGACATCTTCCACGAGATCTTCGGCCACTGCCCACTGCTGACCAACCCGTTCTTCGCCGAATTCACCCACACCTATGGCAAGCTCGGCCTGGCAGCGACCAAGGAACAGCGCGTCTACCTGGCACGCCTGTACTGGATGACCATCGAATTCGGCCTGATGGAGACCGCGCAAGGCCGCAAGATCTACGGCGGCGGCATCCTCTCCTCGCCGAAAGAAACAGTCTATAGCCTGTCCAGCGAACCGGAGCACCAGGCCTTCGACCCGATCGAAGCCATGCGCACGCCCTATCGCATCGATATCCTGCAGCCCCTGTACTTCGTCCTGCCGAACATGAAGCGTCTGTTCGACCTGGCCCACGAAGACATCATGGCCATGGTCCACCAGGCCATGCAGCTGGGCCTGCACGCACCGAAGTTTCCACCCAAGGTCGCTGCCTGAGCGCCCTTGTCGATAACAACTCAAACCGGAAAGCACCCATGAATGCCTTGAACCAAGCCCACTGCGAAGCCTGCCGCGCCGATGCGCCGAAAGTCACCGACGAGGAACTGGCGGAACTGATCCGACTGATCCCGGACTGGAACATCGAAACCCGCGACGGCCACATGGAGCTCGAGCGCGTATTCCTGTTCAAGAACTTCAAGCACGCCCTGGCCTTCACCAATGCCATCGGCGAAATCGCCGAAGCCGAAGGCCACCACCCTGGCCTGCTGACCGAGTGGGGCAAGGTCACCGTGACCTGGTGGAGCCACTCGATCAAAGGCCTGCACCGCAATGACTTCATCATGTGCGCGCGCACCGACGAGGTCGCCAAAACTGCTGAAGGGCGCAAGTGATGCACTTCTCGGCCATCGGTCGGGTCCCTGGCGACCCGATCCTGGGGCTGATGGAGGCCTACGCCCGCGACAGCAATCCGGCCAAGTTCGACCTGGGGGTCGGCGTATTCAAGGACGCCCAAGGGCTCACGCCGATTCCGGCTGCGGTCAAGCAGGCCGAGCAGCGCCTGGTCGAGCGGCAGGCCACCAAGAGCTATGTCGGCGGCCATGGTGATGCAGCGTTCACGCGCCTGGTCAGCGAGCTGGTGCTGGGCAGCAATTGCACACTGCTCAAAAGCCAACGCGCTGGTGCCACCCAGACCCCTGGCGGCACGGGTGCCCTGCGCCTGGCGGCGGAGTTCATCGCCCATTGTCTGCCGGGCCGCAGTATCTGGCTGAGCGACCCGACCTGGCCGATCCACGAGACGATCTTCGCCGGCGCCGGGCTCAAGGTGTCGCACTACCCCTACGTGGGCGCGGACAACCAGCTGAACGTCGACGGCATGCTCGCCGCACTGGAGCGGGCACCGCAAGGCGACGTGGTGTTACTGCACGCCTGCTGCCACAACCCCACCGGCTTCGACCTGGGCCAGGACGACTGGCGCGCGGTGCTCGACATCGTCAAGCGGCGCAACCTGCTGCCATTGATCGACTTTGCCTACCAAGGCTTCGGTGACGGCCTGGAGGAGGACGCCTGGGCAGTGCGCCTGTTCGCCGCCGAACTGCCGGAACTGCTGATCACCAGCTCCTGCTCGAAAAACTTTGGTCTGTACCGTGAGCGCACCGGCGCCCTGCTGGTGTGCAGCCACGACGCCGAGAAACTGCAGGATGTGCGCAGCCAGCTGGCCTTCATTGCGCGCAACCTGTGGTCGACACCGCCAGACCATGGCGCGGCGGTGGTCGCCGAGATCCTCGGGGACCCGGCACTCAAGGCGTTGTGGATCGAGGAAGTGAACGCCATGCGCCAGCGCATCGCCGAGCTTCGCGTCGGCCTGGTGAAAGCGCTGGAGCCCCATGGCCTGGCCGAGCGCTTCGCGCACGTCGCCGCGCAACGCGGGATGTTCTCCTACACCGGCCTGAACCCCGAGCAAGTGCGCCTACTGCGTGAGCGGCACAGCGTGTACATGGTCGGTACCGGCCGGGCGAACATCGCCGGTGCAGATGCCAAGCGCCTGGAGCAGCTGGCAGCGGCCATCGCCGACGTCTGTCGCTGAAACCTGGCCGCAGGGGCGTGGGAGCGGTTTGCTCCGCGATAGCACTATCGCGGGACAAACCGCTCCCGCGCCCCTCCTGCTTCCCCCTGTCCGATAGCCGCCCGCTAAAACCGACCAGCGTCCGGGAAAAATCCCAAACTGTCATCCAGACTGCTGTATCCTGCCCCAGCTTTTCGAAGCCTCACATGCGCCAAGCGCTGCCTTTTCACTCACACTTGCGAGGAACGACGAGATGCATGAAATCCCGAATCTTCCCTTCCCAAGCCTGAACCCCGAAGAGCAATCCGTTGCCGCCCACGCCGAACCGACGCCCGTCGTCGAGGACAGTGACGATCAATCCAGCGCCGACCAGGAATAGCCGCGCATCCCCCTCCGACTGTGTGAAAACGGCTGACCTGCGGGCTATCCCCGTCATCACGTTTTCACACCGTCCAGATTCCCCTCAGAATGCGATAACCCTGTACCACCCTGTCCTTGATTGAATCCACAGACTGTTGCCCTCCCTACAGGAGGCCACATGTCAATTGATTCCCAACCCACTGCCCACCCTCTCTGTGACGCATCTCCTACCGCTCAGCGTACTGGCGCCACACCCAGCCACTCAATATCCCAGAACCGGATACCGCCCCCTGGCAATGAACCAGCACCTGGTCACGACGCCACGCAGATTACCCCATCGCAACTGCTGGAAAGAATCCGAACACATGTAACAAGCTGGCACTCGACTGATGAAAACATGGATAACAACATCCAGGCATCTGCTCCTGTACTGGTCGCCGACAACTTGGACATTCCCCTGAGCGCGCCACGTGAGGCGCACGATCCGATCAGGGCAGTTCACCTCACTCTCAGATTCCTGCTGGACAACAACACGCAGTTCCCTGAAGACCCACGCTTCTTCTTTACCAATCTTATGGATCTGTACGGCAACACGAAGACCTACGCGCTGGTTGCCGCAGTATTGAGCGTTGCACCGGAAACCCTGACACCCCGCCACATCCACCATTTTTTTGCCCGCCTCGCATGGCTTAATGAAGCCTCGATTAAAACGGATACCGCGAGAAAGCAGCTGGATAACTTGTTGTTTGGTGAAAACATGCCGAGCACAGAGGCTGCCCGGCTGGGCAAGGAGGCATTTTTCGAACTGGGCGAACTGCTGGCCGGCGTGCCCAGCTCATTGCAGATGTGGATGCTGCAGTTCAAGCGTGGTCAGCGCCGAGACCTTGCTAGCGATTGGCTTGCGCAATGCCCTGCTGAAAACCTGTTGCAGGGCCTTACGGCATACGAATTGAGCCCGGCCCTGTCAGCCTTGGCATCCCTGGTCAGGACGCTTGAAGAATTACTGCCCACCACAGCAGAGTACGAAGATAAAGCACTGATACTTTCCCGAAACATGCACCTCACCCAGCCCATGATGAAGCTTCGTATCAAGGCGCTTGCTGCCGCCTCACAGATACCGACCTGGGTGGATGAAGATCGCTCTCACGATAACAGCCCACCGGTTGAATGGAGCAAGGCCCATACTCAGGACCTGGGCGTCCGACTTCTCAGGAAAGTGGCACTCCATGCAGTACACGGAAATACTGAAGCCTGGGTGAAGCTCACCCTTGAAAATGCTCAACGCGCCCGGGGCATGCAGGCGTTTTCCTTTGCAAACAAACTGAAGCAGGTGCACCCGTCACTAAGTAGCACAGGCTGCCTTCGATTAGCCTCCTTGCTGTTGCCCCTTACACCAACAACGCTTGCCCCCTCCCCGCTCGAACCTTTGCCTGACAGTCGAGCCCTGACGAGTACGCCACTCGCCTTCAACGACTGGTCTGACGACTGCTCCATCGACGAATTGTTCACGAACGCAGGCTTTGAACTGCTCTGCGAGCGCAAGCAAGACAAGCGACATTTGCTGATGCCTGCCCCACAAGCCTGGCAACTGATGATGCGGTCACTGCAGTTTGCAGACGTTTTCCGCCCCCTACTCGGACTTGCAGGTTGGTATGGTGCCTCTGTTGGAGAGTCCGCATCCCCGCGTGCGACACAAGCACTGGCAAGCCGAGCAATCATCGATCACTTTTTGGGGCCGCGGACGCAGTCGAATCGCTCGGTGGCCGAAGACTTTCAGGGCCACTGGGTATCCGAGTACAACCACCTGCAATTGCGTAATAAAATCTGCAACGCTATCACTGAGCGCAATCCTGGCATTTCCCCGGCCGCACTGGAGCTGCTCGAATACCTGCTGCTTCGCGAAATCGCTCCCGAACTGCTTGTTACCGGCACACCCGACTGGCTCTACTATGGCCGTTCTCTGCAAAGCGTTGCGCTGATTCACGGTGCCAGGCTGCTTGAAGCGATGATGCCCGGCGCCAGTTGCAGAGCCTCATTTGACAAAGTTGTCACATTGGCCAGCGACTTGAGTGCCTCTGATGATGAACAGGTACAGCGGCACTGGAGCAACGCCCTGGCCCTGCCGGCATTGCGCTATGCGAAGGCCCATGGCGCGCTTGCAGACTTGACGGTTGAGGACATCGGGCAAGCAACGGCACATCAGATTCAGCGTGCGCTGGAGTTCACCGCAGACGCACAAAAGTCCTTTGCTGAAGATGCAAGCCAGCTCGCCATGACGCCACCGGACCGCAAAACGCTGGCCGAAGAACAATTAAGCCAGGCCGGTGTTGACAGGCGATATTGGGACAAACCGATCGAAACCGATGGAACATGGCACTACCTGAGTGCCCGGGGCTTGGTCAAAGCGACCGTTTACACCTGGCACCACACCATCACCACTCCCGGGTTCGCGGACGATGTCGGCGCACCAAGCCAGCGGCCAATCATCGAAAACCTGACCCAGTTAGTCATGTCCGGCGATATCTATCGGGCCGGGAAAAGCACAGTTCCAACGCTGTATGAGCAGGCCTTCGAAACGTTCAAGGCCGACTGGCAGCAAGCTCATGCACGCCTGATCAAGCGCCTCTTCATGGAACTGCCGCAAGCTTTGCGCACACAGCTTCATACCTCCACCTGTGAAGTGAGCCGGGTAGCGTTCAACACACCGTCGGACAGCGAGGAGCAAACAGGAATCCAAGGCCTGTTCATCCGTTGCCAACCTGGCGACCACCGAGAAGATTTCGATAGTCACGACGCCAGTAAAGAGTATTTCTTCGAACTCACACCCAGTGCCGGTGCACTTCGTCCTTGCAACCAGCAATTCAGTTACAGGGTTGAGCCGAACACCGGTTTTAGCGGCAATATTGTCGAGACGATGGACAAGCACTGGGGGAACCACGACCGCGAACTCCAGGCCCGCGCGACCCCGTTGCAACCCCTGGACAGTGATGCCTATCTCAACGGAACCCCCTCGCGCCTGGCGAATCAGCTCCAGACGCCACGCAAGGGCAAACTGATTGCAGCATCGAGACGGGTCTATGCGCACCAGGCCAGTGAGGCCGACTTTTTCCAGGCATTGGCCACTACTGCGACAGCGCACCTCTACGCATCCACGCTGGCGCAGTTCAAGGCAGATCACACTCACACCACCCCATGGGAAGAGATGATCGCACTGGAGAAGAAGATCGCTGAATTCCTCGCGCGTGCGATCCTGCCTTTCTATGGCTGCATTTCCGATCTGGCGGAAGGTGATCACTCGGCAGGTGTGATCGCAGGGTGCGTAATGGATTCGATAGGCGTCCTGATACCGGCAGGCAAGTTCATTGCCTCGAGCGCGACAATCATACGTACAGCCGGTCGCCTCAGCTTGCGAGCCACTTGCGAAGCAATGAGCAGCGCTATCGTGGAGCTGGTCAGCCACTTGGCCCAGCAAAGCCCGGTTCTCGTATATAGAGATATGGGCCGACTTGCACGCTGGCTATCCGTAAAGTCCTGGGAAAAGCTCGCGCAGCCTGCGCTGCGTTGGCTGCACGACCTGCGAGGAACCCCTCCACTGGTGCACATGACGCAAGAGGGTGCATACAGCATTGCCCTGAAAGTCTTGAGTGAGAGGGCGCATCCCTACTCAGAGAACGTCCTGATGCAGGTGGGAAATACCGAAAACTGCCTCGTGCAGGATCTAGGCACCCCAGAAAAAACAAGTTACAAACTGCTTGATCCACACGACAACCTGCCCTACGGACCTAGGCTTATCGTCGAAGGAACGGCACAAGCACCTTCATTGACACCCTTGAAAAGCCTGGGCTCGATTAGTCCAGGGCATTATCCGACACGTATCGCAGGCGTCATGTCCGAAGACGACAAGATAAGCCTGGCTATTGCTGAAGCATGTCGTCTAAGGGTTCGTTACAAGGGTGCAGCGCACTACGACATCCAGATTGATGGTCACGAATACCACCTCGATGCCAACCTGCCCGAACCTTGCCTGACGCAACTATCCAATACACCAGTCAGCGACCTGGAGGCCATATCAGCCTCGGAGGTGACCTGTCGTCTCAGGCGCGACCTGGAGGAGGCCTCTTGCATACCATTCACCAAGTTGATCAGCCTTCCCGTCGAACGCACGCTTCCCAATCAGCCCCCACTGACACGCGGGCAGGAAATCAGCCAGGCATTCGAGGCGAGGGAGTTTCATCTTGAGCGCCGAAACATCGCGGCCACAGACCTGAGTTCGGCCACCTCGCTGGATCTGCTGGTTCACGAAGGAAAGTTTTGCAAATGGGACCATGCGCCCATCAAGGGAACACGGCCTGTCCAGTTCACAAGGGAAAAGAAACTGCTTGCACTGAGCACGGAGCAATGCAGCAGCCTGGGGCTACCCAACACACCGACTTACCTACCCCAGATCAACGGCCGCATGTCCAGGGAGCGTAACTTCGGCCTATCACCCGCGATCAGTGGCACGCAGGCCAAGGCAATCAACCCCCACGTTCCAGTCGTAGAACTGGAACAAGTATCAGAACAGATCGTGGATAAACGACGCTTACGCGGGCTCAATATGGAGTGGAACGCGCAAAAAAGCATCTACGTGGAAGTAGACAACGGTAAGTTTTATAAAACCCCTCAAGGCCCGGGAGCACTCACATTTACCCCAGTGACCGACGCCAGTGAAATCGACGAGTACTTGCGCCTGTCCAATCAGTACCGATTCGTCGCCGAGCGGCCCGGCAGTTCAACCGATCGAGACAATATTGCCAAGCTGCTGTACTGCGCCCTCGTGGGGAAACGTGAGCCAGGGCTGCAGGCGTGGCTTGCGGCCTCCCCCGCCAACAAGGACTACCAAGCATATGCGCGATGGTGCCTCGACAACAATGAACGCAATGAAATGCTTCACTATGCAGAAAACATCCTCTCGGGGGAGCACGCCCAACAAGGTCTTATAAACGAAACAAGAAGTCTGATTTCAGACTGGAAGCCCATCACTCGACGCAATATCGCCGAAAAAAACAGCATCGTCGAAACCCTGAATGAGCTGCTGCCGATTCAAGGGAGGGAGGAGCTTTGGGTGCCATTGACGGTCAATAATATCGCCCAGCGCGATGTCGCTGTAATGATTGGCCAGCAGATGAACAACAGCAACCTGGCGTTTGCTTCGATTGTCACCAAGGATGGAAAAAAATTCGTCTATTACGCACTAGCTGGCGGCAAACGAGCGGAAGGATTACATCTCAAACCCTATACGCCCGACGGAAACAGCCACAACGTAGGCGATACCACCTACATCGATGCCGGTGCGCTGATGCATAACCGCGCACCTGATCCAGACATCGTCAGCCTCCCCGTTGTGCGACATTCGGGTAGGGTGTCGGTTCGAACGTATGACCGCTATCTGGATTCGGAACGCCTGATTGCAACCATCCTCAAGGAAAAACACCCCTCGAACAGCATCTACTCAATCCATATGTTTACTCGAATGGATACCTGCAGATCCTGCGGGGGGGTGGTGCTCCCTCAACTGAGGCTCAACTACGCCGACGCCGACTTCTGGGTGACCTACCTGGACCAGTATCCAATCTGACTCCGCTCAGACTCAGGTGATAACCGTGGCTCGGTCTTGACGACCGCGGCCGCCTCATCCCCCTCTCGATCCAAGCTTCATACCCAGCCTGGGTCGAGATGGCTATCATGGCGAAGCCTCAGCTTCACCACGATTGGAACCCCACATGCCCCAGCTTCACCTTTCTTCACCAAGGACCACCGCCCAGGTGGTGGCCATCGTCCTGTTCACCTTCATCGGCTACCTGAACATCGGCATTCCCCTGGCCGTGCTGCCTGGCTACGTGCACAACGACCTGGGTTTCAGCGCCGTGGTCGCCGGCTTGGTGATCAGCGTGCAGTACCTGGCCACCCTGCTCAGCCGCCCTACTGCCAGCCGCATCATCGACAACCTGGGCAGCAAGAAAGCGGTCATGTACGGCCTGTTCGGCTGTGGCCTGAGCGGCGTCTTTATGCTGGCCTGCAGCTTCCTCACCCACCTGCCCTGGCTGAGCCTGGCCTGCCTGCTGATTGGTCGCCTGGTGCTGGGCAGCGCCGAAAGCTTGGTGGGCTCGGGTTCGATTGGCTGGGGGATTGGCCGGGTCGGCTCGCAGAACACCGCCAAGGTGATTTCCTGGAACGGCATCGCCAGCTATGGCGCATTGGCCATCGGCGCGCCGCTGGGCGTGGTGATGGTCAAGCACCTGGGGCTGTGGAGCATGGGCGCGAGCATCATCCTGCTCGGCATACTTGGCCTACTGCTGGCCTGGCCCAAGCGCGCCGCGCCGGTGGTGGCAGGGGTGCGGCTGCCATTCCTGCGCGTGCTGGGCAAGGTTTTTCCGCATGGCTCGGGGCTGGCCTTGGGCTCGATCGGTTTCGGCACCATCGCCACCTTCATCACCCTGTACTACGCCAGCCGCGGCTGGCCCGACGCCGCGCTGACCCTGAGCCTGTTCGGTGCCAGCTTCATCTGTGCGCGGCTGCTGTTCGGCAACCTGATCAACCGCATCGGCGGCTTTCGCGTGGCTATCGCCTGCCTGTCGGTAGAAACCCTGGGCTTGCTGATGCTCTGGCTGGCGCCGACGCCCGGACTGGCCCTGGCCGGCGCCGCGTTGAGCGGCTTCGGTTTCTCGCTGGTGTTCCCGGCACTGGGGGTGGAGGCGGTCAATCAGGTATCGGCGGCCAACCGTGGCGCGGCGGTGGGGGCCTACTCGCTGTTCATCGACCTGTCGCTGGGCATCACCGGACCCTTGGTGGGGGCCGTGGCAGCAGGCTTCGGCTTTGCCTCGATTTTCCTGTTCGCGGCAGCGGCAGCGGGATGCGGGCTGGTGTTGAGCTTGTACCTGTTTCGCCAGGCGCGGCGGATGCGCCAAAGTGCACATTAATCCTGATTCGGCTGTAGCTTCACCGGCCTCATCGCCGGCAAGCCGGCTCCCACAGGGTTAGCGCATGGCTCGGGCTTATGCGATCAGAGTGGGAGCCGGCTTGCCGGCGATTGGGCCGCATAGCGGCCCCGACAATATCACTAGCGCTGGGCGTACTGCAGCACCACTTCCAGCGGGTGGCGCAGCTGCTTCTCGGTCATCCGCTTGACCTGGCTACGGCACGAATAGCCGGTCGCCAGTGCCTCCCCCGCCTTGTCCAGCTTGGTCGCCCAGGACTGCTCGAAAATGGTCTTCGAGGTGGCCTGGTTGCGCGCCTCATGCCCGTAGGTGCCGGACATGCCACAGCAGCCAGTGGCCTCGGTCACCAGCTTCAGACCCAGACGGGCAAACACCTGCTCCCACTGCCTGGTGCTGGCCGGCACGTTGGTCTTCTCGGTGCAGTGAGCCAGCAGGCGGAAGCTGTCGGCCTTGGCCGGCGCCCGCTCGGGTAGCACATTCACCAACCATTCCTGAGGCAGCAGCACCGTAGGGCACTGCACTCCGTCGACCTTCTGGTACTCCTGGCGATAGACCAGGGTCATCGCCGGGTCCAGCCCCACCAGCGGCACCCCGCAGTCGGCCAGGGCCTTGAGCTGGGTGGCGTTGCGGATCGCCGCCTTGGCGAAGGTACCGAGGAAGCCCTGCACATGCAGCGGCTTGCCGTTGGCGCTGTAGGGCGCGAGGAACACCTTGTGCCCCAGGCGATGGGCCAGCTCGATGAACGAGGCCAGCAGCGGCGTCTCGAAGTAGCGGGTGAAGGCGTCCTGCACCAGCACGATGCTGCGCTCGCGCTGGGCCGGGGTCAGCTCCCGCAGGGCCGGCACGCTGGCCATCTGGACACGGCAGCGCGTGAGGGTGGACTGCAAGTTGAAGCGGCTGATCAGCGGGCTGTCGACCATGCCGATTTTGTCCGCGAGCAAGCGGCTCACCCACTTCGAGCCCATCACTGCGTTGTACAAGCCCGGCGCATGGGCCAGGTAGGGAATGGTGAACTCCAGTGAACCGATCAGGTAGTCGCGCAGCGGACGCTGGTAGCGGCCGTGGTACAGCTCGAGGAAGCGCGAACGGAAGTCCGGCACGTTGACCTTGATCGGGCACTGCCCCGCGCAGGACTTGCACGCCAGGCAGCCGGCCATGGCGTCGTACACCTCGTGGGAGAAGTCTTCCTGGCCCTGGCGGCGCGCACGGCTGTTGCGCAGCCGCGCCGGCAGCCCCTTGAGCCAGGAGGCCTTGCGCTGGGCGGCGGCGAGCACATCGATGTTCGCCTCGCCCTGCAGGCGCAGCCACTCACGGATCAGCGAGGCACGGCCCTTGGGCGAGTGCTGGCGTTCTCGGGTGGCCTTCCACGACGGGCACATCGCGTCGTTGGGGTCGTAGTTGTAGCAGGCGCCGTTGCCGTTGCAGTGCACGGCGCTGCCGAAGCTCTGCCACACGCGCTCATCGATGCTGCGGTCGAGGTCGCCGCGAAGGGTCACGCCATCCACCGGGGTCAGGCCTTCGGCGCTGTCCGGGGGGGTGCAGATCTTGCCGGGGTTGAGCTGGTTATGCGGGTCGAACGCGCCCTTGAGTCGCTGCAGCGCCGGGTACAGCTCGCCGAAGTACTCCGGCACATACTCAGAGCGCAGGCCCTTGCCGTGCTCGCCCCATAGCAGGCCGCCATAGCGCTTGGTCAGCGCCGCCACGGCATCGGATATCGGCTTGACCAACGCGGCCTGGGCCGGGTCTTTCATGTCCAGCGCCGGGCGCACGTGCAGCACACCGGCATCGACATGGCCGAACATGCCGTAGGCCAGGCCATAGCCATCGAGCAATGCACGGAAGTCGGCAATGTAATCGGCCAGTTGCTCCGGCGGAACCGCGGTGTCCTCGACGAACGGCTGCGGGCGCACTTCGCCCTCGACGTTACCCAACAGCCCCACCGAGCGCTTGCGCATCACATAGACGCGGGTCACCGCTTCGGCGCCTTCAGCCAGGGTGTGGCCCAGGCGCTCGACACCCTGGTCGGCCTGCAGGTGCGCGACGAAGGCCTGGACCCGGGCATTGACCTCGTCCGGTTCGTCACCGCAGAACTCCACCAGGTTGATGCCCAGGGTGGGGCGCTCGGGGTCGGCCGGGAAGTATTCGGCGACGCTGTGCCAGACGATGTCCTTCATCGCCAGCATCAGCACCTTGGAGTCGACGGTCTCGATCGACAGTGGCTTGTGCGCCATCAGCGCATTGGCGTCGCGCAGGGCGTCCATGAAACTGGTGTAGCGCACGTTGACCAGCACCGCGTACTTGGGGATCGGCAACACATTGAGCTTGGCCTCGACCACATAGCCCAGCGAGCCCTCGGCCCCGCACAGCACGCTGTTGAGGTTGAAGCGGCCCTGATCGTCGCGCAGGTGCGCCAGATCGTAGCCGGTCAGGCAGCGATTGAGCTTGGGGAAGGTGCTCTCGATCAGCTCGCCCTGGGTTTCCTGGATCTCGCGGGCCATGCGGTACACCGCACCGACCCGGCCGGGCGCGGCGCAGGCCTGTTCCAGCGTCGCGTCGTCGATCGGCAGGCTGTGCAGGCGCTCACCGCCGAGCAGCACGCTGTGCAATTCGAGCACGTGGTCGCGGGTCTTGCCGTAGGTGCAGCTGCCCTGGCCACTGGCGTCGGTGTTGATCATGCCGCCGACGGTAGCGCGGTTGGAGGTGGACAGCTCTGGCGCGAAGAACAGCCCGTGGGGCTTGAGCGCGGCATTGAGCTGGTCCTTGACCACACCCGCCTGCACCCGCACCCAGCGCTGCTCGACGTTGATTTCGAGAATGGTGTTCATATGCCGCGACAGGTCGACGACGATGCCGTCGGTCAGCGACTGGCCGTTGGTGCCGGTACCACCGCCACGCGGGGTCAGCTTGATGTCACGAAAACGCGGCTCGGCCATCAGCGTGGCGACCCGCGCCACGTCGTCGGCGTCCAGCGGGAACACCGCCGCCTGGGGCAGGCGCTGGTAGATCGAGTTGTCGGTGGCTAGCACGGTGCGGGTGCCGTAGTCGGCGCTGACCTGGCCACGGAAGCCGCTGCTTCTCAGGGCTTCTAGGAATTCGGGGTATTGGGCGGCGGGCGCGCGGGGCGGCAGCTGGGCGATCATCGAAGGATGCCTCTTTGATATCGGCTAATTCACGGAAATCTTGTCGCTCCGGCATGAATGGATCATGGGAGGATTTCGAATACGTCAATGTTCCTGTAGTTTCACGCCAGGGGCAAACGGATATTCCTGCCGCTATCGATGAGCTTTATGAATGAATTACCGCCACCTCACCCCTTCGATGTCGCTCTTGCTGGCCTTCGAGGCCGCCGCGCGGCATGAAAGCTATACTCGCGCCGCCGCCGAACTGTCGCTGACCCAGAGCGCGGTGAGCCGCCAGGTGCAGGCACTGGAGCAACAACTGGGGCTGACACTGTTCCGTCGCGAGGGCCGCCAGGTGCAATTGACTGACGTCGGCCGCCTCTACCAGCGCGAACTCAGCGAGGCCCTCGGCCGCATCCGCAGCGCCACCCTGCAGGCACTGGCCTATCAGTCCGGCGTCGGCACCCTGCGCCTGGCGACGCTGCCGACCTTCGGCTCGAAATGGCTGCTGCCGCGCCTGCATGCCTTCTACAGCGCCCACCCCGGCATGCTGGTGCACATTCATTCACGTATCGAAGCCATCAACTTCGACACCAGCGAGATCGACGCGGCCATCGGCGTTGCCAGCCATGACTTGCCCGGGCTGATCTGCCATCGCCTGCATGCCGAGGAACTGGTGGTGATCCTGCCGCCGCAAGCCATGGCGGACGACCAATGGAACCCGCAAAGGATCAGCGAGGAAGTACTGCTCAACGTCGCCAACAACCCCCATGCCTGGGGCGAGTGGTTTTCCCACCATGCCCTGCCCCACCGCGCCATGCGCCTGGGGCCAAGCTTCGAGCTGACCTCGCACCTGATCCAGGCCGTGCGCGCCGGGATCGGCATCGGCCTGGTGCCGCGCATACTGGTGGCGGACGAACTGGCCAGTGGCGAGCTGCTCAGCCCGGGTGAGCCCTTCGCCAGCCAGCGCAGCTACTACCTGATCTATCCGCCCAGGAACGAGGCACTGCCATCGCTGCGAGCGTTTCGTGGCTGGTTGCTCGAACAGATCTGAGGCCGGCACAGGCAACAAAAAACCCGATGCCGGTTACTCGGCATCGGGTTTTTTGTTGGTGCGCCTCAGCGCTTACTTGGCGATGCTGCCAGCAGCGCCATTGGCCTGGGAGCCACGCTTGCTCTTCAGCTGGTAGGCCACATACATCACCACCAGCCACACCGGCATCGCGTACACCGACACCTGGATACCCGGAATCTGCAGCATGATGCCCAGGATCAGCACCACGAACGCCAGCACCAGGTAGTTGCCGTACGGGTACCACAGCGCTTTGAACAGCGGCTTCTGACCGGTGCGGTCGAGATGCTGGCGGAACTTCAGGTGCGAGTAGCTGATCATCGCCCAGTTGATCACCAAGGTCGCCACCACCAGCGACATCAGCAGCTCCAGGGCATTCTGAGGCATCAGGTAGTTGAGCAGCACCGCAATCAGGGTAACGGCTGCCGAGACCAGGATCGAACGTACCGGCACGCCACGGCGGTCAACCTTGGCCAGCGCCGCTGGCGCATCACCTTGCTCAGCCATGCCTAGCAGCATGCGGGCGTTGCAGTAGGTGCCGCTGTTGTACACCGACAGCGCCGCGGTCAGGACCACGAAGTTCAGCAGGTGGGCCGCCACGTCGCTGCCCAGCAACGAGAACACCTGGACGAACGGGCTGCTGCCATAGCTGCCGCCGGAGGCGTCAATGCTCGCCACCAGGTTGTCCCATGGGGTCAGCGACAGCAGCACCACCAGGGCGCCGACATAGAAGATCAGGATGCGATAGATGACCTGGTTGATCGCCTTGGGGATCACGGTCTTCGGCTTGTCAGCCTCGGCGGCGGTGAAGCCGAGCATCTCCAGGCCACCAAAGGAGAACATGATGAACGCCAGCGCCATCACCAGCCCGCTGACACCGTGCGGGAAGAAACCACCATGGGCCCACAGGTTGGTCACCGAGGCTTCAGGACCGCCGCTGCCGCTGGTCAGCAGGTAGGCACCCAGGCCGATCATGCTGACGATGGCCACCACCTTGATGATGGCGAACCAGAACTCGGCTTCGCCGAAGAACTTCACGTTCATCAGGTTGATCGCATTGATCAGCAGGAAGAACGCCGCCGCAGTTACCCAGGTCGGAATCTCCGGCCACCAGTAGTGGACGTACTTGCCCACCGCCGACAGTTCCGACATGCCCACCAGGATATACAGCACCCAGCAGTTCCAGCCCGACAGGAAGCCGGCGAAACCGCCCCAGTACTTGTGCGCGAAATGGCTGAAGGAGCCGGCCACCGGCTCTTCGACGATCATCTCGCCGAGCTGGCGCATGATCATGAAGGCGATGAAGCCGCAGATCGCATAGCCGAGGATCATCGACGGACCGGCGGACTTCATCACGCCGGCCGAGCCCAGGAACAACCCGGTGCCGATGGCGCCGCCCAGGGCGATCAATTGGATATGGCGGTTCTTCAAGCCACGCTTGAGTTCGCCGGACTGTGAGTTATGTCCACTCATGAACGAAGTCACCTGCTTGTTTTTATCTGTGACGGAATCGGACCCACCGCACTCGTGGCGCAGCGGAATGGGCAAGGTGGTTACCTTGGATACTTGTGACGGGAGGTCGCTCGTGGCCTTGGTGGCCAGGGGCGGATCAACCGGGTGTCAGCAAGCGTGCGCGGTACGCAAGGGAGTCACAGGTAAAACGCGGCGCATTGTATACCCCTGCAAACGCGCAGGCGTCAACGCGTTGCATCGTTTCCTGTGGAAAAAACGCAGCGGTCCTGGGGTGAAGGCCTGAAAAGGCGGATTGATCGGCGTGCATGGCGCCTCCATTTTGTTGTTTTAAGTGCCTGGCGATCCTGCCTGGCTCTGCACACGGCAATGGCGCTATCTCAGCGCTTGGGCGGGGGTTTGGGAAGGGGGTGGAGGGGGCTGGGGAGGCTCTGGCGTGCAGGCTTTGGAAAGATTTTGTGACGAAGAACAGAAAAGCACAGGTAAGCCGGGGAAAACGCCCAGAATCGTATAACTTTCTTTACAAGGCGGTTTGAAAATTTGCCACCGATCGGGAAATCTTCTGTCCGTTCAGGTACTTGGCCCGCGATGGGCCATTTACCGCAGGCACAAAAAAGCCAGCCCGAAGGCTGGCTCTCTCGCTACCGGACCGAATCAGCCACGCGGCTTGCCACGACCACGGCCTGCCGGCTTGTCACCTTCAGGGCGGGACGGACGCTTGCGCATCTCGCTCGGACGCTCGGCCACCGTGCTGCCGCGGTTGCCCTTGCGCGGCGCTGCGTCTTCACGCGGCGCACGTGCCGGACGCTCGGCTTGGCCTTCGGCGGCAGGACGCAGGGTACGCACGCGCTCGCCACGCCCCAGCGGACGGGTCGACTTGCGCTGCAGGCGCTCGAGCTTGTCCTTGGCCTTGAGCTTCATTTCCGGCAGTGCCACCGGCTGCAGGCCGACTTCCGCGGCGAGTATGTCGATCTCGCCCTGGCTCATTTCGCGCCAGCGGCCCATCGGCAGGTCGGAGTTCAGGAACACCGGGCCGAAACGCACGCGCTTCAGGCGGCTGACCACCACGCCCTGGGACTCCCACAGGCGACGCACCTCACGGTTGCGGCCTTCCATCACCACGCAGTGATACCAGTGGTTGAAGCCTTCGCCACCTGGCGCCTTCTGGATATCGGTGAACTTGGCCGGGCCATCTTCGAGCACCACGCCGGCCTTGAGCCGGTCGACCATGTCGTCGTCGACTTCGCCGCGCACACGCACTGCGTACTCGCGGTCCATTTCATAGGACGGGTGCATCAGGCGGTTGGCCAGCTCACCGTCGGTGGTGAACAGCAGCAGGCCGGTGGTGTTGATGTCCAGGCGACCGATGTTGATCCAGCGGCCCTCTTTCGGCCGCGGCAGGCGGTCGAACACGGTCGGGCGGCCTTCCGGGTCGTCACGGGTGCAGATCTCGCCGTCGGGCTTGTTGTACATGATCACGCGGCGGGTCGCCTCGGCGGCCTCGACGCGCTTGATCAGCTTGCCGTCGACGGTGATGGCGTCGTGCAGGTCGACGCGCAGGCCCAGGGTGGCCTCGACGCCATTGACCTTGATACGACCCTGGCCGATCCAGGCCTCGACGTCACGGCGCGAGCCGACGCCGATGCGCGCCAGCACTTTCTGCAGTTTTTCGCCAGACGGCGGGGTGGGTTGTTGGTCTTGCAGGTCTTTGTCACTCATCTGGGCACCTCCCGGTGTAGTAGTGAAAGCGGGCGCGCATCATACGCGGTTCAGCAAGGGAACGCACTGGAGGGTAGAAGGTTTTTGCCGATCGCCCAGCAGATTCTGCCCAAAGGCACATATTGACGGTGCCGGCCTCATCGCCGGGCAAGCCGGCGTCCACAGAGTCGGGCTGTCAGGCCTTTGGTTCGTCCTCGGGCTCGATGGAAGCCTCATCGCGCAAATCATCGAAATCGATCTTGAGCCCTTCTTCCATCGCATCCAGCTCCACCAGCAGCGAGCGGAAGCTGGTTTCCTCCTTCGGCTCGATTTCCTCGCCCTCCTCGCCCAGGCTGGCATCGGCCAGGGCTTGCAGGTGAGCGGGCACCGGCGCCTCGTCCGGATCGACCGCGGGCTCCACCTCCAGCTCGCGCAGCTCGGCCAACGCCGGCAGCTCATCGAGGCTCTTGAGGTTGAAATGATCGAGGAACGCCTTGGTGGTGGCGAACATCGCCGGTCGCCCGGGTACCTCGCGGTAGCCGACGATACGGATCCACTCACGCTCCATGAGTGTCTTGATGATGTTGCTGTTGACCGCCACGCCCCGCACGTCCTCGATCTCGCCACGGGTGATGGGCTGACGGTAGGCGATCAGCGCCATGGTTTCCAGCAGCGCGCGGGAATAGCGCTGCGGACGCTCCTCCCAGAGGCGACCGACCCAGGGCGCGTAGTCCTCGCGGATCTGCAGGCGGTAGCCGGTCGCTACTTCCTTGAGCTCGAAGGCGCGGCCGTTGCAGGACTTGCCCAGCACCTCCAGGGCCTTCTTGAAAACGGTGGGGGTCGGGCGCTCGGCCTCCTCGAACAGCTCGTACAGGCGTTCGAGGGATTGCGGCTTGCCCGAGGCGAGCAGGAAGGCCTCGATCAGCGACGCCAGTTCACGGGGTTCGTTCAGGTTCATCGGTAGTTGTCAGGTCATTCTGCCCGGGCACGGACATGGATCGGGGCGAAGGGCTCATTCTGCACCAGTTCGATCAAGGATTCCTTCACCAGCTCGAGAATCGCCATGAAGGTCACCACCACGCCGAGCTTGCCCTCCTCGCGGGTGAACAGCTCGACGAAGGGCACGAAGGCGCCGCCCTTGAGGCGCTCGAGCACTTCGCTCATGCGTTCGCGGGTCGACAGCACCTCGCGGGTGATCTGGTGGCTCTCGAACAGGTCGTTGCGGCGCATGACCTCGGCCATGGACAACAGGATCTCTTCCAGCGCCACCTCCGGCAACAACTTGCGCACCTTGGCCTGCGGAACCTCCAGGCGCGGCACGACGATTTCGCGCCCGACCCTGGGCAACTCGTCGATACCTTCGGCGGCGGCCTTGAATCGCTCGTACTCCTGCAGCCGGCGAATCAGTTCGGCGCGCGGATCGCCCTCCTCCTCCTCGACTTCGCCGGAGCGCGGCAGCAGCATGCGCGACTTGATCTCGGCGAGCATGGCGGCCATCACCAGGTACTCGGCCGCCAGCTCCAGGCGCACGCTCTTCATCAGCTCGACATAACTCATGTACTGGCGGGTGATCTCCGCCACGGGGATGTCGAGAATGTCCACGTTCTGCTTGCGGATCAGGTACAGCAACAGATCGAGAGGGCCTTCGAAGGCTTCGAGGAAGACTTCCAGGGCGTCCGGCGGGATGTACAGGTCGACCGGCATCTCGGTCAGGGCTTCGCCATAGACCAGGGCAAGTTGCAGCTGGAACGGCGTCTGCGCCTCCGTGGCCGGCGCCTCAGGTGCCTGCACCTGGCTCACGCGTTGACCAGGAACGGCGTCGGATCCCCGCACCCTTCGCGAATCAGCTCCGGCTCGTCGCCGGACAAGTCGATGATGGTAGAGGCCTTGAGGTCGCCGAAACCGCCGTCTATCACCAAGTCGACGTGATGCTCCAGTCGCTCGCGGATCTCGTAGGGATCGACCATCGGCTCGTCGTCGCCGGGCAGGATCAGGCTGACGCTCATCAAAGGCTCGCCAAGCTCTGCGAGCAAGGCCAAGGTTATTTCATGCCTGGGCACGCGCAGGCCGATGGTCCGGCGTTTCTCGTGCAGCAGCAGGCGCGGTACCTCGCGGGTGCCGTTGAGGATGAAGGTATAGGGCCCGGGCACGTGGGCCTTGAGCAGGCGAAACGTACCCGTATCGACCTTGGCGTAAAGCCCCAACTGCGACATGTCGCAGCACATCAGGGTGAAGTTGTGGGTCTTGTCCAGACCACGCAACTTGCGCACCCGCTCGATCGCGGCCTTGTTGCCAATCTGGCATCCCAGCGCATAGGCCGAGTCGGTCGGGTAGACCACCACCCCACCCTTGCGGATGATCTCGACGGCCTGCTTGATCAGGCGCGGCTGCGGGTTCTCCGGATGAATCTGGAAAAATTGGCTCACGTAGTCGTCCTGTTCATACCGCCATAGGTTGTTCATGTCGGAATCGGCGCCACAGGGGTGGCAGGTCCTCAGGCAATGGCCGGTAGGCACCGATCTCGCCCCAGGTGCCAGGGCCGTGGAAGTCGCTGCCGGCGCTTGCCAGCAGGCCGAACTCACGGGTGAGGATCGACATCGTCCCCACCTGCTCGGGCGGCATCATCCCGTTGACCACTTCCAGTGCCTGCCCTCCAGCCTGAATATAGTCGGCAATCAGCCGTCTGCGCTTGCTGCGGGTCAGTTCGTAGTGCATGGGATGGGCCAGGCTCACCCACGCATTCGACTCACGCAGCGTCGCAACAGTTTCCGCAAGCGTCGGCCAGTGCAACTTGACGTCACCCAGCTTGCCGGCGCCCAGCCACTTGCGGAACGCCTCGCCGCGGTCCTTGACGAAGCCGGCGCGGACCATGAACTCGGCGAAATGCGGACGCGCCGGGGCGTTGCCGCTGTCGCCCAGTTCCTGCTGCACTGCCCGCGCGCCGTCCAGCGCGCCGGGCATGCCCTTGGCCGCCAGCTTGCGGTCGATTTCCTCGGCGCGCAGCCAACGACCACGGTGCAGGTTGGCAATGGCATCGAGCAAAGGCGGCGCGTCGAGGGGGAAGTCGTAGCCCAGCACATGAATGGTGGCGCCGCCCCAGGTGCACGACAGCTCCACGCCGCTGACCCACTGCATGCCGTTGTCCAGGCAGGCCTGGCGCGCCTCCGGCAAGCCTTCAAGGGTGTCATGGTCGGTGAGCGAGAGCGTGCGCACCCCGTGCTCATGGGCCCGGGCGACCAGTGCCGTGGGCGACAGGGCGCCGTCGGAGGCCGTGCTGTGACAGTGCAGATCAACATTCATGGAGGAGCGCTTTCGCAGGAATCGATGTTTGTTATTATGCCGTCACATCCCGCTTCTGGCTGCCACTGTGAAACAATTCATCGATTTCATCCCGCTGCTGCTGTTCTTCATCGTCTACAAGCTTGACCCGCGCCCGGTCGAATTCGCCGGCCACGGCTTCGAGTTCGGCGGGATCTACAGCGCCACCGCCATGCTGATCGTCAGCTCCGTGGTGGTCTACGGCGCGCTGTTCCTGCGCCACGGCAAGCTGGAGAAGGGGCAGTTGCTGACCCTGGTCGCCTGCCTGGTGTTCGGTGGCCTGACCCTGACCTTCCACAGCGAGACCTTCCTCAAATGGAAGGCGCCCGTGGTCAACTGGCTGTTCGCCCTGGCGTTCGCCGGCAGCCACTTCATCGGTGACCGGGTGCTGATCAAACGCATCATGGGCCATGCCCTGACACTTCCAGAAACAGTGTGGAACCGCCTGAACGTGGCATGGATCGCCTTCTTCCTCGTATGCGGCGCCGCCAACCTGTTCGTCGCCTTCACCTTCCAGGACATCTGGGTCGACTTCAAGGTATTCGGCAGCCTGGGCATGACCGTGCTGTTCCTGGTGGCCCAGGGTGTCTACCTGTCGCGCCACCTGCACGATGCCGACCCCTCCACCTCCAAAACCAAGGACTGACATGCTTTACGCCATTATCGCCAGCGACGTCGAAAACTCCCTGGAAAACCGCCTGGCCGCCCGCCCCGCGCATATCGAGCGCCTGCAGCAGCTCAAGGCCGAAGGCCGTGTGGTGCTCGCCGGCCCGCACCCGGCCATCGACAGCAACGACCCGGGCGCCGCCGGCTTCAGTGGCAGCCTGATCGTCGCCGAGTTCGACTCGCTGGCCGCCGCCCAGGCCTGGGCCGACGCCGATCCGTACATCGCCGCGGGCGTGTACGCCAAGGTCGTGGTCAAGCCGTTCAAGCAAGTCCTGCCGTAACAGGCTTTACCGGGACGGGCTTCGCAGGGGCAAGCCCGCGCCCCCGAAGCCGCTCCCAGCTACACCCCGCGCGGCACTATTCATAAAATCCGACGACTGGCCGACAACCTCCTGAATCGATACGAATCAGGAGTTCCAATGCTTCAAGGTCCGATGTCCCTGCTGCTTTGCCTGTTGCTGCTGTCCCCTTTCGCCGCGGCCGAACAGCCGCTGTCGCTGGAAGCCGGGGCGCGGATCACCGACTTGCAGCAGCGCCTGGAAGAGAGCGAGAAACAGCGCACGGCGCTAACCCAGCAACTGCAGAACCAGGACAGCGAGCGTGAAAGCGCCCAGCTCGCCCGCCTGCGCCAGGACAACCAGCGACTGAAGCTGACGATCAAGGAACTGCAGGCAGGCGCCAGCACCCCGCAAAGCCCGCTGACCGACCAGCAGCAATGGTTCCTGATCGGCTCGGCCGTTGCACTGTTGTCCGCAGTCTGCGGTATCTTAGCCAGCGGCGGACACAGAAGACGCCGGCAATGGTTGAATTGAGTGAGAAATGAGCGAGCTGTTACTGATTGATGATGACCAGGAACTGTGCGAGCTGCTCGGCAGCTGGCTGACCCAGGAAGGGTTTGCGGTGCGCGCCTGCCACGATGGCCAGAGTGCGCGCCAGGCCTTGGCCACCCACGCCCCGGCGGCGGTGGTGCTGGATGTCATGCTGCCCGATGGCAGCGGCCTGGAACTGCTCAAACAGCTGCGCAGCGAACACACCGACCTGCCGGTGCTGATGCTTTCGGCCCGCGGCGAGCCGCTGGACCGCATCCTTGGCCTGGAACTGGGCGCCGACGACTACCTGGCCAAGCCCTGCGACCCCCGCGAGCTCACCGCCCGCCTGCGCGCAGTGTTGCGCCGCAGCCACCCCAGCGCGCCCAGCAGCCAGGTGGAGATCGGCGACCTGATCTTCAGCCCGGTACGCGGCGTGGTCAGCATCGACCAGCGCGAGATGACCCTCACGCTGTCGGAAAGCCGCATCCTCGAAGCCTTGCTGCGCCAACCCGGCGAGCCGCTGGACAAGCAGGAACTGGCGCAGATCGGCCTGGGCCGCAAGCTCACGCTTTATGACCGCAGCCTGGACATGCATGTCAGCAACCTGCGCAAGAAGATCGGGCCGCACCCGGATGGCCGTCCGCGCATCGTCGCCCTGCGCAGCCGCGGCTATTACTACAGCCTCTGAAAGCAGCCACAAGCTATAAGCGGCAAGCGACAAGAAAGTGCAGCCCCCTGCTGGGTCGCTTTGTCTTGCAGCTTGCCGCTTGAAGCTTGTAGCTCTTTACCCATCCTTTACCCTCGCCTGACCGCCCTTGACCTTGATCTCCCTAGACTGGGCTCATCCGGTAACCACCGGCCCCTGAAAGGAGAGACACCATGCGCAAGTCCCTTATCGCCCTGATGTTCGCCGCCGCCCTGCCGACCGTGGCCATGGCCATGCCCGAAGGCGGCCCGCGCCACGATGGCCCGCATCATCGCGGTGACGCGCCTTTCGCCCAGCTGGACCTGAGCCGCGACCAGCGCCAGCAGATCGGCAAGCTGATGGGCGAGCAGATGAAGCAGCGCCGCGACATCAACGAACGCTACATCGCCAAGCTGCCGGCGGCCGAGCAGAAAGCCCTGAAGGACGAGCTCAAGGCAAGCCACGACAAGACCGAAGGCCAGATCCGCGCCTTGCTCAAGCCTGACCAGCAGAAGAAATTCGACGACCTGCAGAAGGAGCGCGCCGCGCGCAAGGCCGAGTGGCAGGAGTTCCAGGCCTGGAAGGCTGAAAAAACCGGCAAGGCCCAGTAAGCTGTCAGCCCGATGCCCGGCCCGCTTCCCAGCGGGCCGGGCTTTCGCCATTTCCTGGAGGTGCTTGTCTTGCGTTCACTGTTCTGGCGCATCCTGGCCAGCTTCTGGCTGGCCATCGCCCTGGTCGCCGGGCTGTCGATCCTGCTCGGGCACATGCTCAACCAGGACACCTGGATCCTCAGTCGCCACCCGGGCCTGAACAACCTGGCCAGCCACTGGGCCCAGCACTACGAACAGGAAGGCCTGGAGTCGTCGCAACGCTTCCTGGAACGGCGCAAGCAGCGCTACAAGATCGACGTGCAGGTGCTCGACGACAGCGGCGATGCCGTGGTCCCCGGCACCTTCCCGCGCCGCGCCGCCGCCTTCGAGGCACGCCAGCACAACGACGAACGTCGTCTGCCGTGGCGCCGCCTGACCGAGGAATACACCAGCCCCGGCAGCGGTGAGACCTACCTGCTGATCTACCGTATCCCCCACCCGGAGCTGGCCGCCTGGCACCGCGAAAGCCTGATCTGGCCGCTCAGCGCCTTGGGCATAGCCTTGGTGGTGCTGACCCTGTTCAGCCTGCTGGTAACCCTGTCGATTACCCGCCCGCTCAGCCGCCTGCGCGGCGCCGTGCACGACCTGGGGCAAACCAGCTACCAGCAGAACAGCCTGGCGCGGCTGGCCGTGCGCCGCGACGAGTTCGGCGTGCTGGCCAACGACTTCAACAAGATGGGCGCACGCCTGCAGAGCCTGATCGGCAGCCAGCGCCAGTTGCTGCGCGATGTGTCCCACGAACTGCGTTCGCCACTGGCGCGGCTGCGCATCGCCCTGGCGCTGGCCGAGCGCGCCGAACCCGAACAGCGGCAGGCCTTGTGGCCACGCCTGACCCGCGAATGCGACCGCCTGGAAGCCCTGATCAGCGAAATCCTCGTGCTGGCCCGAGTCGATGCCGAGCAGGCGCATGCAGAGCCTGTGGACCTCAATGCCTTGCTGGGCGGCGTGCGCAAGGACGCCCAGCTGTCAGCGCCAGACCAGGAGGTACGCCTGGAGATGCAGCCGGGCCTGACCCTGCATGGCTGGCCGACGCTGATCGAACGGGCGGTGGACAACCTGCTGCGCAATGCGCTGCGCTTCAATCCGGCCGGGCAGCCAATCGAGCTGCGCGCCAGCCGCGAACAGGACCGCATCGTGTTGAGCGTGCGCGACCACGGCCCGGGGGTGGCGACGGAACATCTGGAGCAGTTGGGGGAGCCATTCTTCCGGGCACCGGGGCAAGAGGCGCCGGGACATGGGCTGGGGCTGGCGATTGCACGCAAGGCGGCGGAGCGCCATGGTGGCAGCCTGAAGCTTGCGAACCATCCGCAGGGTGGGTTCGTGGCTACGCTGGAGCTGCCGCGTGAGGTCAGCGCTGGCTGACAGATCCTGGGGCCGCAAAGCGGCCCCACTCAATCACTCGCCCCAGGCGCTGACGTACTCGGCAGTTTTCAGGATCGGCGCAGTGCGTGGCTCGGCCATTGGCGTGCCGACATACAGGTAACCGATCAGCTCTTCGTTCTCGGCAAGCCCCAGCCCCTTGTGCACATGGGCGTCGAAGGCCATGTCGCCGGTGCGCCATACCGCGCCGATACCCTGGGCATGAGCGGCGATCAGGATGCCATGGGCGGCGCAGCCGGCGGCCAGGCGCTGCTCGATCTTTGGCACCTTGAAGTGGTCCTGCAGCCGGGCGATCACCACGATCAGCAACGGCGCGCGCAGCGCCATCGCCCGGGCCTTGTCCAGCGCCGCCTGGGTGGCTTCACCCTTGGCTTGCACGGCTTCGGCGAACAGCTCGCCGAGCTTTTCCCGGCCCTGGCCTTCGATGGTCAGGAAACGCCAGGGTCGCAGTTGGCCATGATCTGGCGCACGCAATGCGGCCTGGAACAGCGCCTCGCGCTGGGCGGCATTGGGCGCCGGGTCAGTCAGGCGTGGCACGGAAACACGGTTGAGCAATGCGTCGAGAGCCTCCATCGGCTACCCTCCTGGCAGATTGAAAGTGCGGCCATTCTGCACCATCGAGGGGGATAGTGGGAGCGGGCTTGCCCCGCGATCCGGCCATCGCGGGGCAGGCCCGCTCCGTGGAGGCCACCAATCGGCGTTTACAAGACCCGGCCCACAGGTAGAATGGCGCCCTTTCCGTAGCGAGTCAGAGCAGATCACATGGCGTTGCCGACCTTAAGGATCATTGGTTTCATCATCGGCATCTTCCTGATCACCCTGGCGGTGAGCATGGTGGTGCCCATGGCGACCCTGGTGGTCTTCGAGCGCACCGGCGACATGCCGTCGTTTCTCTGGTCGAGCCTGATCACCTTCCTCGCGGGCCTGGGCCTGGTCATCCCCGGCCGCCCCGAGCACGTGCACCTGCGCCCCCGCGACATGTACCTGCTGACCGTCAGCAGCTGGCTGGTGGTCTGCGTGTTCGCCGCCCTGCCCTTCCTGCTGACCCAGCACATCAGCTACACCGACGCCTTCTTCGAAAGCATGTCCGGCATCACCGCCACCGGCGCCACCGTGCTCAGCGGCCTGGACAGCATGTCGCCGGGCATCCTGATGTGGCGCTCGATGCTGCACTGGCTGGGCGGCATCGGCTTCATCGGCATGGCCGTGGCGATCCTGCCGTTGCTGCGCATCGGCGGCATGCGCCTGTTCCAGACCGAGTCCTCCGACCGTTCGGAGAAGGTCATGCCGCGCTCGCACATGGTCGCCAAGTCGATCGTGGCGGTCTACGTCGGCATCACCGTGCTCGGCAGCCTGGCCTTCTGGTGGGCGGGGATGGGCCTGTTCGATGCGATCAACCACGCCATGTCGGCGATCTCCACCGGCGGGTTCTCGACCTCCGACCAGTCCCTGGCCAAGTGGGACATCCCTGCGGTGCACTGGGTCGCGGTGGTGGTCATGATCATGGGCAGCGTGCCCTTCACCCTGTACGTGGCCACCCTGCGCGGCCACCGCCGGGCGCTGATCAAGGACCAGCAGGTGCAGGGCCTGCTGGCCATGCTGGTGACCACCTGGCTGGTGCTTGGCACCTGGTACTGGGCGACCACCGAGTTGCACTGGCTCGATGCCCTGCGCCACGTGGCGCTGAACGTCACCTCGGTGGTCACCACCACCGGCTTTGCCCTGGGCGACTACAGCCTGTGGGGCAACTTCTCGCTGATGCTGTTCTTCTACCTGGGCTTCGTCGGCGGCTGCTCCGGCTCGACGGCCGGCGGTATCAAGATCTTCCGCTTCCAGGTCGCCTACATCCTGCTCAAGGCCAACCTCAACCAGCTGATCCATCCGCGCGCGGTGATCAAGCAGAAATACAACGGCCACCGCCTCGACGAAGAGATCGTGCGCTCGATCCTCACCTTCTCGTTCTTCTTCGCCATCACCATCTGCATCATCGCCCTGCTGCTGTCGCTGCTGGGCGTGGACTGGATGACCGCGCTGACCGGCGCCGCCGGTACCGTGTCAGGTGTCGGCCCGGGGCTGGGCGAAGTGATCGGCCCGGCCGGCAACTACGCGACGCTGCCAGATGCCGCGAAATGGATCCTTGCCGGCGGCATGCTGCTCGGTCGCCTGGAGATCATCACGGTGCTGGTGTTGTGCATGCCGGCGTTCTGGCGTCACTGACCGACAGGCGCGTGCGGTACTCGCTCGGCGTGCTGTCGAACCAGCGGCGGAACGCCCGGTAGAAGTTGCTCGGGTCAGCGAAACCCAGCAGGTAGGCGGTTTCCAGCAACGTGGTGCCTGGCTGCGCCAGGTACTGCTCGGCCAGTTCGCGGCGGGTGTCCTCGAGCAGGGTCTGGAAGCTGGTGCCCTCGTCCTGCAGACGCCGCTGCAAGGTGCGTTGCGAAAGGTGCAGGGCCTGGGCCACGGTTTCGCGCTTGGGCTCGCCCTGGGGCAGGATGCGGCACAGTACCTGGCGCACGCGGTGGGTCACCCGGCTTTCCGAGAAACGCGCCAGGTACTCACCGGCGAAACGGTCGTGCAGCACCGCCATCGCCTCGTTGGCGGTCGGCAACGGCGCCTCCATGTCGGCGCGGGCGAACACCAGCGCATCATGGGGCGCGCCAAATTGCAGCGGTGCGTGGAAAGCCACCTTGTACGGCTCGACATTTTTCGGCAGTGCGCCCTGGATCAGTACCCGCCGCGGCTGGATCGGCCGCCCGCTGAGCCAGGTGCACAACGCCAGGGCGCAGGCCAGCGAAGCTTCGGCGCTGTGCCGGGTCGGCGGCAGGTGGTCGCCGTGCACGGTCAGCACCAGGGCATAGCCGTCGGGCTCGTGGCGAAAGCTCAGGTCCGAACTCTCCGCAATGATGCGCTGGTAGCGCACCAGGCGCTCGAAGCCCTCGGCCAGTGTGCGGCTGGACATCAGCGCATAACCCACCACATGGAACGAGGCCGGCCGCACCACCCTGGCCATGTTCAGGCCAATGGCCTCGTTGCCCGACAGCTCGACCGCCAGCTGCCACAGCCGAGTCATCGAATCCTGGGTGAAGCGCGCGTCGGGGTCGTCCAGGGCGGCGAAGTCAAGCCCGAGCTGCTTGAACATGGCCGGACAATCGAGCCCTTCCAGCTCGAGTGCCTTGACGATCCCTGATGCCCAGCTGGCTGACGTGGTTCTCTCACTCATGACAGGCTCTTGTGCTGACCGCTCCTGCGGTGAACCGAAAGGATACTCAATTGGCGCCTATTGTCACTGGCCACGGCACCCAGTGACTCTAGACTCGATTCAGGCTCCACGCCGTGTATCCTGTCAGCAAGACCCGCAGATCCGGAAGCCCGCCATGACCCGCACCGCGCAGTTCCGCAGTTTTGCCGAGTTCTACCCCTATTACCTGGGCGAGCACAGCAACCCCACCTGCCGCCGCCTGCATTTCGTCGGCACCAGCCTGGTAATCGCCCTGCTCGCCTACAGCATCGGCAGCGGCAAATGGCTGTTGCTGCTGGCCGTGCCACTGGCCGGCTACGGCTTCGCCTGGGCCGGGCATTTTTTCTTCGAGAAGAACCGCCCCGCCACCTTCAGCCACCCCTGGTACAGCCTGGTCGGCGACTTCGCCATGTTCCGCGACATCCTGCTGGGCCGCCTGAGCCTCTGAATCGGCCCGCAAGGCCAGGTTCGCGTCCCGGCGGGCCACTGCCAAAGCCCGGATCCTGGCCAACACTGCGGTATGTTCCCCGACACGAGCGGCACGCCGTGATGAGCAAGCAAGCCAGTTTCAGCCACATGCGCGATGGTACCGCCCAGGACTGGGCGATCATCGCCGACGACTTTCGCGCCTACGCCCATCAGTTGCCCCAACGCATTCTCGCCCACCTGCGCCTGCTCGACGGCGACTTCGGCGGCTTCCCCATCGACCGCCTGAGCCATTCCCTTCAGACCGCCAGCCGCGCCCACCACGACGGCCGCGATGAAGAGTACGTCGTCTGTGCACTGCTGCACGACATCGGCGACACCCTGGGCAGCTACAACCACCCGGATATCGCCGCGGCGATCCTCAAGCCGTTCGTCAGCGACGAAAACCTGTGGATGATCGAGAAACACGGGATCTTTCAGGGCTACTACTTCTTCCACCACCTGGGCATGGACCGTCACCTGCGCGAGCAATACCGCGATCACCCGCATTACCAGCGAACCCTCGAGTTCTGCGCACGCTATGACGCGGCAGCGTTCGATCCGGACTATGAAAGCCTGCCGCTTGCGTTCTTCGAGCCGATGCTGGAGCGCTTGTTCGCCCAGCCCAGGCAGTCGATCTACAAGGCCGCCCTGCAAGCCACCGCCTGATCCGCCACTACCGATTACTTGCAGGTGCGGGCTTGCTCCGCGATCACAGACGAGGCCGACGAAAAGCTAGGCCGGCTCGCCCAGTTCCGCCAAGCGCAGCACCGCCTCCCGCGCCTGCGCCTCGGCAAATCGGTACAGCTCGATCCGCCCGTCCCAGTGTTCGATCAGCGCCGTGCACGACTCCACCCAGTCGCCGCAGTTGAGGTAATCCACCTCGCCCACCTGGCGGATTTCGGCATGGTGGATATGCCCGCATACCACACCGTGGAAGCCACGCCGGGTGCACTCGTGGGCGATGGCGTCCTCGAAGTCGCTGATGAAGTTCACCGCGCCCTTGACCTTGTGCTTGAGGTACGCCGACAGCGACCAGTAGCCATAGCCGTAACGGGCGCGCCAGTGGTTGAGCCAGCGGTTGAGCACCAGGGTGAACTCGTACGCCCGGTCACCGAGGAACGCCAGCCAGCGGTGGTAGCGGGTGATAACGTCAAACTGATCGCCATGGATCACCAGCAGGCGCCGGCCGTCAACGGTGAGGTGTTCGGCCTCGTCCACCAGCTGGATGTTGCCCAGGATCAGTTTCGAGTAACGCCGCAGGAATTCGTCATGGTTGCCGGTAACGTAGATCACCTCGGTGCCGCGCTTGCTCAGGGTCAGCAGGCGGCGGATGACATTGGTGTGGGCCTGGGGCCAGTAGATGCCGCTGCGCAGTTTCCAGCCATCGATGATATCGCCGACCAGGTAGATGCGCTCGGCCTGGTAGCCCTTGAGGAAGTGCGCGAGGTGTTCGGCCTGGCAGTCGCGGGTACCCAGGTGTACATCGGAAATCCACAGGGTGCGCACACGCTGCTTGCGTGACGGGCGAAGGGGTTCGGCGTGGCTCATGGGCAGGCTCCGGCGCTGTTTGCTGGAGACTGGCAGGCGCAGGTGACAGATTGGTGGCAGGTACATGACCATCCTGCCCTCGCCTGCAGGTGTACAATCTTCGCCTGCCCCGTGAGGACTCACCATGACCGCCGGCCCCTTGCTCTCGTTGCGCCATTACCGCCACGACTTGATCGCCCACAGCCACGACCATCCACAGTTGGTGTTCGGCCTCGGCGGGCGCCTGGATTTCGAGGTGGATGGGCGCGGCGGCCGGGTCGCTCGCCAGGACCTGATGGTGGTTCCAGCCGGTGCCCACCACACTTGCGGGAGTCGCGAGGGCAGCGACTGCCTGGTACTGGACGTACCGGGCGGACACTGGCTCGGCGATCATCTCGGCGAGCACGCCGACGACAGCCGCCGCCTGCTCGACCGCCCCGGCCCCCTGAGCCTGGACAGCCGACAACAGCAACTGGTGGACTGGCTGGCAACCAGCCCCGTGGACGACCCGCTGATTGCCCGCCAGGGCGCGGTGTTGCTGTTGGCCAGCCTCAATCCACAGGCATGCGCCCCGGTGCTGGCCAGCAGGCGCCTGCCCTATGCCGCTTTCGACCGCCATATCGAGCAGCACGCCGCCTACCCGCTGCAGGTCGCCGACCTGGCGCGGCTGGCCGGGCTGTCCAGTGCGCGGCTGCATGCGCGGTTTGCCAGCGAGTGCGGCATGACGCCGATGGACTACATCCGCCAACGGCGGCTGACGATGGCGCGCCGGCTGTTGCGTGAGACGGTGTTGCCGGTGGGCGAGATCGCCGCGCGCGTGGGGTATGGCTCGCAGAGCGCATTCAGCGCGGCGGTGCTGCGGGCGTTCGGCTGCACGCCGCTGGCGTTGCGGCGCGAGTCTGGCGATAAGGAACGCTAGCTGGGCGACAGAAAGCGCCTGCAGTTTTTTTTACACTGCTGCCACTATTTC
>NZ_JBOBDQ010000064.1:0-32759 GCF_050586565.1 Pseudomonas sp. WC1 | reverse complement strand
AGGCCGCAGGGCAGCCTCGCTCAGCGCGGTTGCCCCGGCCCTTGCTCCAGATGTTGCTGGCTGCAATACCACTCCTTGCCCAACTGCAACGCCCGGTCATTGGGCAGGTGCACGCCGCAATGGGCGCAACGCACCATCTGCAGCGGGTCCTGCAGGCGCGGTTCGGCAGGCGATTGCTGACTGGTCTTGAACTTGCGCCACAGCCAGAACGCGGCGGCGATCAGGGCGATCCAGAAAAGTAGGCGAACCATGGTGTCCAGCTTGTCGAATGAAGAAGGCGACAGTCTAGGACGCGGCCAATAAAAAAGGGAGGCCTCGGGCCTCCCTTTCTTTGCATGCGACGTATCAGTCGAACAGACCGAAGGTCATGTAGCTGAACCAGCTGCGGTCCTTCTCGGCTTCCTTCGGACCTTCCGGCAGGATCGGGTCGCCGTTCTCGTCCTTGGGCAGCAGTTCTTCGGGCATCTCGGAGCGGGCGTCCTGGAACTGCTTGACCACGTCCTGGTTGGCGCGGGTCTCGCCCGGCGGCAGCGGGGTCTTGGTCTCGATCAGGCCCAGGGTGGCCTTGGACAGCCACGAGCGGTTGCCGTTTTCGTCGACCTTGGTGACGAACTGGCCATCGACCAGGCTCGGGTGGTCCGGGTAGTTGAGCTTGAGGGTCTCGAGGCTGGTGGCGGCCAGTTCGTCCAGGTGCATGCGCTGGTACGACTCGACCATCACCGCCAGGCCGTCACCCACCGACGGGGTTTCCTGGAAGTTCTCCACCACATAGCGGCCACGGTTGGCGGCGGCCACATAAGCCTCGCGGCTCAGGTAGTAGTTGGCCACGTGGATTTCGTAGGAGGCCAGCAGGTTGCGCAGGTAGATCATGCGCTGCTTGGCGTCCGGGGCGTAGCGGCTGTTGGGGAAGCGGCTGGTCAGCTGGGCGAATTCGTTGTACGAGTCGCGGGCGGCGCCCGGGTCACGCTTGGTCATGTCCAGCGGCAGGAAGCGCGCCAGCAGGCCGCGGTCCTGGTCGAACGAGGTCAGGCCCTTGAGGTAGTAGGCGTAGTCGACGTTCGGGTGCTGCGGGTGCAGGCGGATGAAGCGCTCGGCAGCCGACTTGGCGGCCTCCGGCTCGGAGTTCTTGTAGTTGGCGTAGATCAGCTCGAGCTGGGCCTGGTCGGCGTAGCGGCCGAACGGGTAGCGCGACTCCAGGGCCTTGAGCTTGTTCACGGCGCTGGTATAGCTGGAGTTGTCCAGGTCGGCCTGCGCCTGCTGGTACAGCTCGGCCTCGCTGAGGTTCTCGTCAATGACTTCCTTGTTCGAGGAACAGGCAGCGGTGAGCCCGAGGATGGCGATCAGCAGCAGGTGTTTCACTTGCATGGCGGCTTGCGTCCCTTTGACGGCCGCTGTCTTGGGCGGTGCCGTCCTGTTATGATGAGCGCCCCCGGCCAAACCCCGGGGCAAAAGAAGCCGTATTTAACCACAAGCGCGCAGCCGAAACCAAAGGCTGAACGCCCGTCGATTCGAGCATGTCCGAGATCATTCAACTTAGCGCAGAGGTCCCGTCCGAACTGGGCGGCCAACGCCTCGACCAGGTCGCCGCCCAATTGTTCGCCGAGTACTCGCGTTCGCGCCTGTCCTCGTGGATCAAAGATGGCCGCCTGACCGTCGATGGCGCGGTGCTGCGGCCGCGCGACACCGTCCACACCGGCTCCATCCTGGCCCTCGAGGCCGAGCAGGAGGCCCAGGGCGAATGGGTGGCTCAGGACATCGAGCTGGACATCGTCTATGAAGATGACCAGATCCTGGTGATCAACAAGCCGGCCGGGCTGGTGGTCCACCCGGCGGCGGGGCACCCCGACGGCACCCTGCTCAATGCCCTGCTGCACCATGTGCCGGACATCATCAACGTACCGCGCGCCGGTATCGTGCACCGCCTGGACAAGGACACCACGGGCCTGATGGTGGTGGCCAAGACCCTGCAGGCGCAGACCAACCTGGTCGACCAGCTGCAGAAGCGCTCGGTCAGCCGCATCTACGAGTGCATCGTGGTCGGCGTGGTGATCGCCGGTGGCAAGATCGACGCCCCGATCGGCCGCCATGGCGGCGAGCGCCAGCGCATGGCGGTCACCGATGGCGGCAAGCCAGCCGTCAGCCACTACCGCGTGCTCAAGCGCTTCCGCTCGCACACCCATGTGCGGGTCAAGCTGGAGACCGGCCGTACCCACCAGATCCGTGTGCACATGGCGCATGTGGGCTATCCGCTGGTCGGCGACCAGACCTACGGCGTGCGCTTCCGCATTCCGCCGGCCGCCAGCGTGGCCATGGTCGAGGCGGTGAAGAACTTCCCGCGCCAGGCCCTGCACGCCCGCTTCCTGGCCCTGGATCACCCGACCACCGGTGAGCGCATGGAATGGGCCTCGCCGCTGCCGGACGACTTCCTCTGGCTGCTGTCGCTGCTCAACGACGACCGCGAGAGCTTCATCGGATGAGTGGCCTGACGCAGGCGCTGATCATTCCCGACTGGCCGGCCCCGGCCTCGGTACGCGCCTGTGTCACCACCCGCGAGGGCGGCGTCAGCCTGCCGCCCTATGAATCCTTCAATCTTGGCGATCATGTGGGCGATGACCCCGCTGCGGTTGCCGAGAACCGTCGTCGCCTGAGCGACGAATTCGCCATCCAGCCCGCCTGGCTCAAGCAGGTGCACGGGCTGGTGGTGGCCGATGCCGATCCCGCCGTGGTCGCCGAGGCCGATGCCAGCTGGAGCGACCAGCCGGGCATCGCCTGCACCGTGATGACCGCCGATTGCCTGCCGGCCCTGTTCTGCGACCGCGCCGGCACCCGCGTGGCCGCCGCCCATGCCGGCTGGCGCGGGTTGGCCGGTGGCGTGCTGGAAGCCACCCTCGACCGCCTGGCCCTGCCACCTGAAGAGGTGCTGGTGTGGCTGGGCCCGGCCATCGGACCGCAGGCGTTCGAGGTGGGCATGGAGGTGCGCGATGCATTTACCGCCGTGCATCCCGAGGCAGCCGTGGCGTTCGTCGACGGCGAGCGGCCGGGCAAGCTGATGGCCGATATCTACCAGCTGGCGCGGATTCGCCTGGCTGCATGCGGTGTTACTGCCGTGTATGGCGGTGGGTTCTGCACTGTCAGTGATCCGCGCTTTTTCTCCTACCGCCGCACCCCTCAGGGTGGGCGGTTTGCTTCACTGGTGTGGCTCAGCCCTCGCTGAGCCTGGGGCCGCTTCGCGGCCCAATCGCTGGCAAGCCAGCTCCCACATGCCAAAGTCTGTACTGCCCCCGTGGGAGCCGGCTTGCCGGCGATTGGGCTGCGCAGCAGCCCCGGCAATATCAATCCCACCACCACCCTGCTGACCTCCGTCAACCCCGCTACGCTTGAATCTTCCAGAATCACCCTTATCTATTGGTCATCTCAGGCAGGTTCATCATTACAGGTGCTGTCCATCGCTCCGCCTGCCCTTTAAAGGAAGGTATCCCCCATGCGAATAGACCGACTGACCAGCAAGCTGCAACTCGCGTTATCCGATTCCCAATCCCTGGCCGTGGGCATGGACCACCCGGCCATCGAGCCCCTGCACCTGCTGCAGGCGCTGATCGACCAGCAGGGCGGCTCGATCAAGCCGCTGCTGATGCAGGTCGGCTTCGACGTCAACAGCCTGCGCAAGGCGCTGACCAAAGAGCTTGACCAGCTGCCGAAAATCCAGAACCCCACCGGCGACGTGAACATGTCCCAGGACCTGGCGCGCCTGCTCAACCAGGCGGACCGCCTGGCCCAGCAGAAGGGTGACCAGTTCATCTCCAGCGAGCTGGTGCTGCTCGCCGCCATGGACGAGAACAGCAAGGTCGGCAAGTTGCTGCTCGGCCAGGGCGTGAGCAAGAAGGCCCTGGAAAACGCCATCAACAACCTGCGCGGCGGCGCGGCAGTGAACGACGCCAACGCCGAGGAATCGCGCCAGGCCCTGGACAAGTACACCGTCGACCTGACCAAGCGCGCCGAGGAAGGCAAGCTCGACCCGGTAATCGGCCGTGACGACGAGATCCGCCGCACCATCCAGGTGCTGCAACGCCGTACCAAGAACAACCCGGTGTTGATCGGTGAGCCCGGCGTCGGCAAGACCGCCATCGCCGAAGGCCTGGCCCAGCGCATCATCAACGGCGAAGTGCCCGATGGCCTCAAGGGCAAGCGCCTGCTGGCGCTGGACATGGGCGCGCTGATCGCAGGCGCCAAGTACCGCGGCGAGTTCGAAGAGCGCCTCAAAGGCCTGCTCAACGAACTGAGCAAGCAGGAAGGCCAGATCATCCTGTTCATCGACGAGCTGCACACCATGGTCGGCGCCGGCAAGGGCGAGGGCGCCATGGACGCCGGCAACATGCTCAAGCCGGCCCTGGCCCGTGGCGAACTGCACTGCGTAGGCGCCACCACGCTCAACGAGTACCGCCAGTTCATCGAGAAGGACGCAGCCCTCGAGCGCCGTTTCCAGAAGGTGCTGGTCGAGGAGCCGAGCGAGGAAGATACCATCGCTATCCTGCGCGGCCTGAAAGAACGCTATGAAGTGCACCACAAGGTGGCCATCACCGACGGCGCGATCATTGCCGCGGCCAAGCTCAGCCACCGCTACATCACCGACCGTCAGCTGCCGGACAAGGCCATCGACCTGATCGACGAAGCCGCCAGCCGCATCCGCATGGAGATCGACTCCAAGCCGGAGGTGCTCGACCGCCTCGACCGGCGCCTGATCCAGCTGAAGGTGGAATCCCAGGCGCTGAAGAAGGAAGAAGACGAAGCGGCGAAGAAACGCCTGGAAAAACTGACCGAGGAAATCGAGCGTCTGGAGCGCGAGTATTCCGACCTCGAAGAAATCTGGGCCTCGGAAAAGGCCGAGGTGCAAGGTTCGGCGCAGATCCAGCAGAAGATCGAGCAGGCCCGCCAGGAACTGGAAGCCGCGCGCCGCAAGGGCGACCTCAGCCGCATGGCCGAGCTGCAGTACGGGGTGATCCCGGACCTGGAGCGCAGCCTGCAGATGGTCGACCAGCACGGCAAGACCGACAACCAGCTGCTGCGCAACAAGGTCACCGAGGAAGAGATTGCCGAAGTGGTGTCCAAGTGGACCGGAATCCCGGTGGCGAAGATGCTCGAAGGCGAGCGTGAGAAGCTGCTGAAGATGGAAAGCCTGCTGCACGAACGGGTGATCGGCCAGGACGAGGCGGTGACCGCCGTGGCCAACGCCGTGCGCCGTTCCCGCGCCGGGCTGTCCGACCCCAACCGCCCGAGTGGTTCGTTCCTGTTCCTTGGGCCCACCGGGGTGGGCAAGACCGAACTGTGCAAGGCGCTGGCCGAGTTCCTCTTCGACACCGAAGAGGCCATGGTGCGCATCGACATGTCCGAGTTCATGGAGAAACACTCCGTGGCGCGTCTGATCGGTGCCCCGCCAGGGTACGTGGGCTATGAAGAGGGCGGTTACCTGACCGAGGCCGTGCGCCGCAAGCCGTACTCGGTGGTGCTGCTCGACGAGGTGGAGAAAGCCCACCCGGATGTGTTCAACGTGCTGCTGCAGGTGCTGGAAGATGGCCGCCTGACCGACAGCCACGGCCGCACCGTGGACTTCCGCAACACCGTGATCGTGATGACCTCCAACCTGGGCTCGGCGCAGATCCAGGAACTGGCCGGTGACCGCGAAGCGCAGCGTGCGGCGGTGATGGATGCGGTGGGCGCGCACTTCCGCCCGGAGTTCATCAACCGCATCGACGAAGTGGTGGTGTTCGAACCGCTGGGCCGCGAGCAGATCGCCGGTATCACCGAGATCCAGCTTGGCCGCCTGCGTGGTCGCCTGGCCGAGCGCGAGCTGTCGCTGAGCCTGAGCCCGGAGGCGTTGGACAAGCTGATCGCCGTCGGTTACGACCCGGTGTATGGCGCACGGCCATTGAAGCGTGCGATCCAGCGCTGGATCGAGAACCCGCTGGCGCAGTTGATCCTGGCGGGCGAGTTCCTGCCGGGTGCGGCGATTACCGCGAAGGTGGAGGGCGACGAGATCGTCTTTGGCTGACCTGCAGTAAACGAAGAGCCCCGCGTATGCGGGGCTTTTTTATGTGTGCTGTCCGGCCGTATCGCGGGGCAAGCCCGCTCCCACGCCGATCTGCGCCAGAAGATACCCAATGCGTGGGAGCGGGCTTGCCCCGCGATAAGGCCAGTGCAGGCAGCGCAAACCCCTGATTTTCCGGCTTCCCAGCTAACTTGCTGAAAATTTTGAAAAAAGTGCTTGCACAAAAATCAGAGTGCCCCTAATATTCGCCCCGCTGTCAGGCACTGAGCAGATCGCCAGCAACACCGACGATCTGAAAATAACTTACAAATCAGTAAGTTGAACGAAAAAAAGTGGTTGACAAGCAAAACGAAGAATGTAGAATAGCCGGCCTCAGCAGCGACAACGCGAAAGCGGATAGCCAAAGAGATCGAAGCTAACACAGGCTTCGAAGCAGTAAAGATGTACCGAAGTTCAGTTCCGCGATAGCTCAGTCGGTAGAGCAAATGACTGTTAATCATTGGGTCCCTGGTTCGAGTCCAGGTCGCGGAGCCAATCTCGGGGTGTAGCGCAGTCCGGTAGCGCGCCTGCTTTGGGAGCAGGATGTCAGGAGTTCGAATCCCCTCACCCCGACCATTTTCCGGGTCGTTAGCTCAGTTGGTAGAGCAGTTGGCTTTTAACCAATTGGTCGTAGGTTCGAATCCTACACGACCCACCATGTAAAAAGGGCATCTCGAATGAGATGCCCTTTTTCTTTTGTCCGCGATTTATATCCCCGCCCTTTGCTACCCTGTGGCCTTCGCCCGCAGGAGAGCCCGCGCATGCCACTCAAAGCCAGTGTTTTCATTGCCACCAGCCTGGATGGCTTTATCGCCCGCGAAGACGGCGGCCTCGATTGGTTGATGGGGGCGACTCAGTCCAGCGACGACCATGGCTATGCCGGTTTCATGGCGGGCGTCGATACGTTGGTAATGGGGCGCGGCACCTTCGACAAGGTCATGACCTTTGGTGAGTGGCCGTACCCTGATACGCGAGTGGTGGTGGTCAGCAGTACGCTCGAGGCACTGCCCAGGGGGGTGTCAGGGCGCGTCGAGCTGCACCCGGGGCCGATCCCGGCGCTGCTCGAGCACCTGCAGGCCACAGGCGCAAAGAGCCTGTACCTGGATGGCGGCAAGCTGATTCAGGGGTTCTTGCGCGAGGGGCTGGTGGATGAGCTGACCATCACCCGCATCCCCGTGCTGCTGGGGCAGGGGATACCGTTGTTCGGCGAGTTGGCGAAGGATGTGCTGTTGCAGCACATGAAGACGACCAGTTACGAGAGTGGGTTCGTGCAGAGCACGTATCGCGTGGTCAAGTAAACAGTAGCGGCCGCGTTGATTCGGCTCGATCCCTGTAGGAGCGGCTTCAGCCGCGATCACCCGCAAAGCGGGTGCCAGGCACCGCAGTGCCTGCATCGCGGCTGAAGCCGCTCCTACAGAGCAACCTCAAGGGCTGGAAGCCTCAGTGCAGCTTTAGGCGCGGCTCAGTGCCCCGGCCAATCTTGCTGCCCAGCATCAGCATCAAGGTGCGGAAGGTCCCGTACAGCGCCATCTGGTGCATCCGGTACAGCGACACATAGAACATCCGCGCCAACCAGCCCTCCAGCTTCACGCTGCCCATCAGGTTACCCATCAAGTTGCCCACCGCCGAGAAGCGCGACAGCGATACCAGCGAGCCGTAGTCCTTGTACTCGTAGGTCGGCAGCGGTTTGTTCTCCAGGCGCAGCTTGAGGCTCTTGGCCAGCAGCGAGGCCTGCTGGTGCGCGGCCTGGGCCCGTGGCGGCACGTTGCGGTCGGTGCCCGGCTGCGGGCAGGCGGCGCAGTCGCCGAAGGCGAAGATGTTGTCGTCCAGGGTGCTCTGCAGGGTCGGGCGCACCACCAGCTGGTTGATGCGGTTGGTCTCCAGGCCGTCGATGTCCTTGAGGAAGCCCGGCGCGCGAATGCCCGCCGCCCAGACCTTGAGGCTGGCCTGGATGACTTCGCCCGAGGCGGTCTTCAGGCCATCGGCGGTCACTTCGCTGACCGCGGCGTTGGTCATCACCGTCACCCCGAGTTTTTCCAGGGTCTTGTGCACCGGCACGCTGATGCGCTCCGGCAGCGCCGGCAACACCCGTGGGCCCGCTTCGATGAGGGTGATGTGCATGTCTTTCGGCTGGATCTTGTCCAGGCCATAGGCTGCCAGCTCGTGGGCGGCGTTGTGCAGCTCGGCCGCCAGCTCCACGCCGGTGGCACCGGCGCCGACGATGGCCACGCTGATCTGCTCGCTGGCCACATCACCCGCGTGGGCGCGCAGGTAGTGGTTGAGCAGTTGCTGATGGAAGCGCTCGGCCTGCTTGCGGCTGTCGAGGAACAGGCAGTGCTGCGCCGCGCCGAGGGTGCCGAAGTCGTTGGTGTTGCTGCCCACGGCGATCACCAGGGTGTCGTAGCCGATGGTGCGCGCAGGCAGCAGCTCACGGCCCTCGTCGTCGAGGGTCGCGGCCAGCTGGATCAGTTTGCTTTCGCGGTCCAGGCCGCTCATGCGCCCCATCTGGAAGTTGAAGTGGTTCCACTTGGCCTGGGCCACGTAGTTCAGTTCGTCTTCCGAGGAGTTCAGCGAGCCGGCCGCCACTTCGTGCAGCAGTGGCTTCCAGATGTGCGTCAGGTTGGCATCAACCAGGGTGATCTCGGCCTGTTTGCGCTTGCCCAGGCTTTTACCCAGGCGGGTCGCCAGTTCCAGGCCGCCGGCGCCGCCGCCGACAATCACGATGCGATGAGTCATGGGGATATCTCACAAGTTTTACGGAATTCGTGGACACAAGGTCCGGCCGCATCCGGCATGAGGGGCGGGCGAGCGCGAGGCAGCTCATAGCACCAGTCCACTCAGCAGGCGGCTCAACAGGCCCAGACCGATGGTCACGGCCACCACCAGCAGCAGGAGCAGCCACGGCCGGAAGGGCCGGCGCTCGACTTGATGCTGGGGGGCGCTCAGATACTCATCGACGCGACGCTGATCTTCAGGATTCAGGCGGCTGGTCATGGTGGGCCTCGTCAGATAGACGTTCGTGACTGCGTGCACGCCACAGCGCTCACGCAAACGCATGGGTCGAATGATAATGCTTTCTATCCCTGGCGCCGAGTGTACGTGATCGCAAAGACACCCGGCACTGGATCAAAGACTGATGCCTACGTCGAACACGATGCTGCGCCCCAGGTTGCCGCGCAGGAAATCCGGCGCGTCCGGGTGGGCGAACAGCACCCGGGCGAAGGTCGGCCCCACCAGCGACAGCGACCGCCAGCCCTGGCGCAGGTACTCGGTGGGCGGCGGGAAATGGCTGTTGAGGTCGAGCACCTCGCGCTTGAGGCTGGCGAAGGCGATGATGTCCAGCTCGCTCAGGTCCAGCCCGCGCTCGCGGTAGTTGTGCGACTTCTTGCGCAGGGTCGGCGCCAGGCGCGCCAGCAGCTCCTGGGCGCTGATGCGCCGGGGCCGCTGCTCGCGGCGCACCAGCTGGGCCAGGGAGAAGGCGCTGCGCCGCCGTTGCAGCTCCTCGCGCCATTCATCGTTGAGCCGGCGGCCCTCGTCGAGCACGAAGAACACCTCGAACGCCGCGTCGCGGAACAGCACGTCCGGTGGCTCTTGCCCGGCCGGGGTGAAGTCCTCGCTGCGGTAGGGGATGTTCAGCCCTTGCAGCAGGCGCTGGCAAACCCAACGCTCGCGCTCCCATTTGCGGGCATTGGACAGGAACGCATTGGCTTGCTCGGCCTGGATGGTAAGCAGGCGCAGGTAGTCTGAGTCATCCATGGGGACAAGCTTAGTCGCTAATTGATGACGGTAAGATGCTGTTTGTGCGTAGGAATCAGCCCAGCACCAGCCATTGCTGCACCACCCCCAGCAGATGCAACAGCCCGCCGCCCAGGCAAATGGCCGAACTGACCGCGATAAACCGCCGGCTGCGCCCGGTGCCGGCCAATATCAGCGGCCCCAGCAGGCCGCGCGCCAGGTACACCAGGGTGATGAGGCAGATCATCGGCAACAGCAAGGGTAATGGGCGGATCAGCCCGGCCGCCGACAACGCATAGGCTGACCACCCCAGCAACACCGCCGCGATTGCCGCGGTGACCAGGGCCGGGTAGGCGCGCCCTTGCTCCGCCGCCCTGGCCATGCGCTCGCCGGCGCCGAACAAGCGGTACCAGCGCGGGCCAACGGCGATCACCGCCAGGTGCAGCACGCCGGCGATGGCGCTGAACGCCGCGCCGAGCAGCAGCGGCAGGTTAAGTCCTTCAGGCATGGTGGACGCGTCCTGCATCGAAATGAGGTGCCAGCCTATAGCAACCGGCTGAAAGGGAGAATGGGTGTAGACTCAGGCTTGTCCACATGGCCGACAGGGATATTGTTCAGGTGATCAGCGCACAAGTCTTGTCCAGCACCAGCCTTACCCTTGGCTGGATAGGTTACGTGCCCCTGCTGATCTGGGCCGCCAGCCGCACCCGCTGGGTCGAGCTGTTCACTGACACCCGCCGCCAGCACCTGCTGTTCGGCACGGTGTTCTGCCTGTTCATACTCTGGCTGGTGCGCCGCGACTTCGATACCGGGGTGTCGTACCACTTCATCGGCATGACCGCCGTCACCCTGCTGCTGGACTGGCCATTGGCCGTGCTCGGCGGCTTTCTCGCCCAGCTTGGCCTGTTGCTGATGGGCCGCCAGGACCTCGCCGCCATCGGCGTCAATGGCCTGCTGATCGTCGGCCTGCCGGTGCTGGTCACCGAGGTGTGCGCGATCCTGGTCGAGCGCGCCCAGCCGCGTAACCTGTTCGTTTATATCTTCTGTTGCGGGTTTTTCCCGGCGGCGTTGACGGTGTTGCTGTGCCTGGCGGCGGGGTTGGGGGTGCTGTGGATGGACGAGCGTTTCGCCATGCCGGAATGGCTAAGCGACTTTGTTGGCTACCTATGGCTGATGATGTTCCCCGAGGCGTTCATCAATGGCACTGTGATCAGTGCGCTGGTGGTGTTCTGCCCGGAGTGGCTGGAGACCTTCAACCGCAGCCGCTATTTGCAGGCGCCGTGGAAGGATGAAGAGCGCTAAAGCGTTATCGAGTGGCCTCTTGCCGGCAAGCCGGCTCCCACACCGACCGCGTAAACCTAAAGCCAAGCGCCGTCCCTGTGGGAGCTGGCTTGCCAGCGATGGGCCGCAACGCGGCCCCAGGATTCAAGCAGCAGCTGTTGTCAAGGCTGCGCGATCCGTTTAGTGCCGCGGCTCCAGATCCCCCGAATACAGCTCATCCTCGGACTCCTCCGCCCCGGCGATCTTGTGCTCCTCGGCCGCCCAGGCGCCCAGGTCGATCAACTTGCAGCGGTCCGAGCAGAACGGCCGGAACGGGCTCTTCTCGCCCCATTCCACAGGCGCCCCGCAGGTCGGGCAATCAACGGTCATCGGCTGGCTCATGGCTGGCCTCCTCGTAAAGTCAGGTAAAAGTGGTGCAGGCGGTCGATCTCGTCGTGCAGCGATTGCAGGTCACGATCGTTGACCACCACGTCATCGGCATGGCGCAGGCGTTCTTCCCGGGCCAGCTGGGCCTTGAGAATCGCCTGCACCTGTTCCGCGCTGGTGTTGTCGCGGGCCAAGGTGCGTTGCACCTGCAACTCGGTCGGCGCGTCGATCACCAGGATGCGCTGGGTCTTCTGGTGCTGCCCCGACTCGATCAACAGCGGCGAAACGTACACCGCATAGGGCGTCTCGGCCTTGGCCAGGTAGCTGAAGATCTCCTGGCCGATCAGCGGGTGCAGCAGTTGTTCCAGCCATTGCCGTTGGCTCGGGTCGGCGAAGATCAGCTGGCGCAGGGCGCCACGGTCGAGCTGGCCGTCCGCCTGCAGCACGCCTGCGCCAAAGCGCTCGACGATGCTGGCCAGGGCAGGGCGCCCCGGCTCGACGACCCAGCGCGCGGCCTGGTCGGCATCGACCAGGTGCACGCCCAGTTCGACGAAACGTTCGGCGGCGGCGCTCTTACCGCTGCCGATGCCGCCAGTGAGGCCAAGAATCCAGGGTGTGAAGGGCGCTGTGCTCATCAGGTTCCAAGCAGTTGCAGGTATGAGGCGACTATTTCATCACCCCAGAGCAATGCGATCCACCCCGCAATGGCCAGATAAGGCCCGAAAGGCAATGCCGCGCCCATTTGCGTGCGCTTGAAACGCACCAGGGTCAGCCCGATCAGCGCCCCCACCAAGGACGCCAGCATCAAGGTCAGCGGCAGGATCTGCCAGCCGCCCCAGGCACCGAGCATGGCCAGCAGCTTGAAGTCGCCAAAGCCCATGCCCTCCTTGCCGGTGATCAGCTTGAAGACCCAGTACACCGACCACAAACTCAGGTAACCCGCCACCGCGCCCCACAGCGCATCGCTCAGCGGCACCAGCAGCCCGAAGGCGTTGCCGATCAACCCCAGCCACAACAGCGGCAGCACCAGCACATCCGGCAGCAACTGGTGCTCGGCATCGATCAGGCTCAAGGCGATCAATCCCCAGGTCAGCAGCATCACTGCCAGCGCCTCCACGCCTGGCCCGAAATGCCAAGCGACCAACAGCGACAGCAGCGCGGTGGCCAGCTCCACGAGTGGATAACGCGCACTGATCCGTGCCTTGCACCCCGAGCAACGCCCACGCAAAGCCAGGTAACTCAGCACAGGAATGTTTTCCCACGCGCGAATCTGGCGCTGGCAGTGCGGGCAGCGCGAAGCCGGCAGGCACAGGTCGAAGCGCTCGTGCTCGGCCTGCGGCAGCCCCAGCACCTCCTGCGCCTCTCGCTGCCACTGGCGCTCGAGCATGATCGGCAGCCGGTACGCCAGCACATTGAGAAAACTGCCCACCAGCAGCCCCAGCACTGCGGCCAGAGCGTAGAAAAACGGCGGATGATCGACGATTACGGTCCAGGCATTCATGTTCAGATCAGGCTACCCAACTGGAAGATCGGCAAATACATCGCCACGACGAGGCCCCCCACCAGCAGCCCGAGGATCAGCACGATGGCCGGCTCCAGCAGCGTGGTCAACTGCTCCAGCGCCTGGCTCACCTGTTCTTCGTAATGCAGCGCGGCCTTGTCCAGCATCCGGTCGAGGGTGCCGCTGGCTTCGCCCACCGCCACCAGCTGGCGCAACAGCGGCGGGAACAGCGCATCCGCCTCCATCGCCTGCTGCAGGCCCATGCCGCTGGCCACGTCCTGGCGCAACTTGAGGATCGCCCGCTCGTGCAGGCTGTCACCACTCACCGGCGCCACCGTGGCCAGCGCATCCAGCAACGCCACCCCGGCGGCATAAGAGGTCGCCAGGCTACGGGCAAATCGCGCCAGCGCCGCCTGCCCGAGCAAGGTGCCCACCACCGGCACCCGCAACACCCCGCGCAATATCCACAGGCGCGCCGGCAGATGCCGCCGGTACAACGCCTGCACCCCAAACCCCAGCGCAGTTATCAACAGCACCAACCACCCGACGTGATTGCCCAGCCCTGTGGATAAATCGATCACCCACTGGGTGAACGCCGGCAGTGCCTTGTCGAAACTGGCGAACAACCCCTGGAACCGCGGCACCACCTCCAGCAGCAACAACGCCGCCACCCCCAGCCCCGTGAGCAGCAACAGCGCCGGATACAGCATTGCCTTGCGCACCTTCTGCCGCAGCGCCTGGCGTTTCTCCAGCATGGTCGCCATCTGCTCCAGCTGCCGGTCCAGCGTGCCCGACTGCTCGCCCACCCGCACCAGGTTGCAGTACAGCGCATCGAACCACCCCGGATGGCGCTGCAAGGCATCCGCCAAACCCAACCCCGCCGCCACATCCTGTTGCAACCGCGCCAGCAACGCCGCCATGGCGCTGTTCACCGTGCTGCGCGCCATCACCTCGAACGCCTGCAACAGCGGAACCCCCGCCGTGAGCAAGGTTGCCAGCTGCCGGCTGAACCCCGGCGCATCCACCTTGCCCGCCCGTTGCGGCCAGCGCCAGCGCAGCCCACCCGCCAACCGCACCCGAGTCGCGCGAATCCCCTGCTGGCGCAACCACGCCTGCACGAACGCCGGGCTGCGCCCAGTGTGCTGGCCCTGTTGCGGCGCGCCGCTGGCATCGACGCCTTCCCAGGCGTACAGACGGGTGGAAGGAGGCATGGCGAGAGTCCTTTTGCACGAGGGCGAAAAGCCCGGTAACAGCTTGCCCGGCCTGCTGCCGGGCGCGTTTCCCTGTGGCTCACTAGAGTAGTCCAGCGAAGATGACGCCCCGCCGCGCAGGGGTGACAAAAGGTGTCGGTTCAGGCCTACTGCGCGCCTGCCGGCCGGGGCGCGCCACACAGCAAAGCGCCCGCCGCGCCTCCACGTATCACGAAGGAAGACTGTTCATGAAAGGGCAACGAGGTATCACCCTGATCGAACTGATGATCGTCGTCGCGATCATCGGCATCCTGGCGACCATCGCCATCCCCATGTACACCAACCACCAGGCCCGCGCCAAGGCTACCGCCGCGCTGCTGGAGATCTCCTCGTTGAAAACGCCGATGGACATCCGCCTGAACGACGGCAAGGACGTACCCGACGTCGCCAGCCTCGGCGGCCAGCCCGCCACCGCCCATTGCGCGATCACCGCCAGCGGCAAGGCCGCCGACGGCACCGCCAGCATCGCCTGCACCCTGGCCGACGCACCGGCCAATGTGCTGGGCAAGACCGTGACCCTGGCGCGTACCCAGGCAGGCTGGACCTGCGTGACCACGGTAGAGGAAGACCTCGCGCCCAACGGCTGCACGGTGCAATGAAAGTGAGGTGAAACAGGGGTTTGCGTAACCGACACGGCAGTGGTACGTTGCGCAACACGCCGGTGTAGCTCAGTCGGTAGAGCAGCGCACTCGTAACGCGAAGGTCGCAGGTTCGATTCCTGTCTCCGGCACCAAATCCAGCTCCACTGCATTCCGCTGAATGCTTTGGAAGCCCTCTAAACCGGACTTATGGCCGGTTTTTCGTTTCCACGACCCTCCGTCGGGAACCAACAAAATCCCCAAAAACCGGGGGTATTTTTGGGGTACAGCGTCTTTCCTGAATGGAGAACGTACCCCTATGCCACGCCTAGCCACTCCGCTCAGCGACCTCAAATGCCGCACGGCCAAACCGCGTGATCGCGCCTACAAGCTGTTCGACGGCGGGGGTATGTACCTGTACGTCGCGCCCAGTGGCTCGAAGACTTGGCGGTTGCGGTATTTCAAACCCAACGGCAAGGAAGGCACGCTGATCATCGGCAAGTACCCCATCGTTTCGTTGGCCGTCGCGAGGACCAAGCGCGATGAGGCTAAGGCTCTGTTGCTCGATAACCTTGATCCGATGGAAGAAAAGCAGAAGGCCAAGATCGCAGCCCAGCGGGCGAGTCTCCTCTTTGAAACTGTCGCCTTGGAGTGGCATGTCGAAATGTCCCGGCGCTGGACTGAGGGGCACGCCAAGACGGTGCTGAGCAGGTTGCGTACCCATGTGTTTCCACTAATCGGCCAGCGGCCTATCGCTGAACTCGACACCCATGATCTCCTTGAGGTCACCCAGCGGATCAAGGATCGCGGCACCATGGATGTAGCGCTGCGTGTGCAGAACTATCTCTCCACGATCATGCGGGGCGCGAAGCGGGCGCGGCAGATCACTCAAAATCCGGCGCTCGATCTGGCCGGTTCGATTCAAGCGCCGCGCACCGTGCACCGTCCTGCTCTCTCGCTGAATCGCCTTCCTGAATTGTTGAGCCGAATCGACAACTACACCGGTCGCGAGCTGACCCGGCTCGCAGTGCTGTTGACGTTGCATGTGTTTGTGCGCTCCAGCGAACTGCGCTTTGCACGGTGGGATGAATTCGATCTGCAAAGGGCGATGTGGGAGATCCCCGATACCCGTAAGCCGATTGAAGGCGTTCGCTATTCCACTCGCGGGACCAAGATGAGTGGGGACATTCAGATAGTACCGCTGTCGCCTCAAGTCATCGAAATCCTTGAACGGCTTCGCAGCTTGAATCGCTTCTCTGAACTGGTTTTGCCCGGCGACCACAGATATTGGAAGCCCTTGTCGGAGAATACGGTTAACCAGGTGCTGCGCAATATGGGGTACGACACCACCAAGGACGTCTGCGGGCATGGTTTCAGGACCATGGCTTGTAGTGCCTTGCTCGAATCAGGGCTATGGACGGACGCGGCAATTGAGCGGCAGATGAGCCATCAGGAGCGTAACCGCGTGCGCGCTGCTTACATTCACAAGGCCCAATTTCTGGAGCAACGTCGGTTGATCATGGCGTGGTGGAGTAACTACATCGATGCCAACAGATCGGGCCATGTCACCCCGCATGAGTTTGCCCACCCGGTAGGCGATAACGTCACCGCCTTGCCAAATGGCCATGGCGCATTCAATCGCGGGTGAGCCTGCAAGATCGGCGCTGGCTGCTCTTTCACGCGGGTCCATCCAAACAGGGCTGCAAAGCCGCCCTGTTTGGATGGACCTCACTTTGAAGAGCTAAAAGCCACGACGTTGTCCGGGATTTACCACGGAATTCCACCGGTGGATAACCGCTTTTCAGGTCCCAAGTAGCGCTGAATTTCGGCCCTTGACCGGGTTTATCCACAGGCGTAGAACTGGCCGTGCAAACGCTGTCGATGACAGCATCCCAGGTGACCCGAACCTTAAAGGTCACGCCGCTCCCGCGGTGGTTCTCCCCAAGGGCGATTCGCATCCGGCAGCTCGCCCGGTCACTACCCATGTGATGGATGCTCTTACACATATAGCGCTCGTGCGCCAGATACACCGTACCTCGCTGCCCTGCAGCAACCCATCCGCTTGGCCGAATATTGCGCCAACCTGTGCCCGTCTCTTTCTTCTGGAAAGAGACGGGCACTTCTACCACTGCTGCAGCCCTGATCGCACAAGGCTTTGCGGCATTCCCCCTCGTGACAATCGGCGTGACAAACGCCGATGTCACTAGCAACAGCGCTGTAAATGATGGTGCCGCAGACCAAGGAATGGACTGCACCTGACTGACAGTCAGGCACGCCCCGGTCATCGTATTGCTGCTTGCACATGGCTCAGGATCTCGCGGCACTGGTCTCGTCAGCCAATGCAGCCTCCACCCGCCCACCGGTAACGGTGCTCAGGAGGCTAGATCATGAGATGCCCTTGCTCCCGGACGTAAGGAGCCGCCAGTCCCGCGCTAGAGGACATTCCCCACAGGTCGCAGGGGCCTTGATCCCTGATAACACTCAACATTCTTGGCGGGATGACGTGGGGCGAGGATCGGAGAGCGAACGATGAGGAGACCGACATGGCATTGGTGGGTAGACGCGATGGCCGCAATTTCGGCTACGGCAGGCAACTGAGCTATGCAGGGCCGCAGGCACTGAAAGACATGTTCGGCGGCGGTCATTACGGCACGGTGAAGGCACACTGTGATCGGTGGCAGGCATTCGTCAAATGGTGCCGTTCCGAACAGGGGCCAGGTATTAATGATGCGCGGCAGATTGATCGGAAGGTGTTGGCGGACTATGCGGCGTATCTGCGCGACATGGTTAATCGCGGTGACCTCGCCGTAAGCACCGCACAAAATCGGCTATCCAGCGTTAACAGGACAATGGCAGCGCTTCGCGGTGATCAGCATGTGAAACTGCCAAGCCCGAGCAAGGCTCTGGATATGCAGCGCTGCGGGATTCGTCTTTCGGTGCCGCAAGGCCAGGACCGTGAACAGGTGAAGCAGGTCGTCGATACGTTTTGTCGCCATCATCTGCTGCGGGCCGCCGCGATAGTCCTGTTGGCACGAGCCACCGGCATGCGCTTGCGTGAGGCTATCTTGGCGGACCTGCCACGGTTGAGCCGTGAGGCTAACGACTTAGGTAGGATCAACATTCAGGATGGCACCAAAGGAGGCCGCGCCGGATCCTCGGCGCCGCGTTGGATTGCGGTGGACCACCATGTTCAAAACGCAATTGGGTATGCATCGCAGGTATCGCCTGCGGGTAGTCGCAACCTGATTGCGCCACACGAAAACTACCTAAATGTTCTGCAAGAAATCATCCGCCCGGCGCGGGAGGTCCTACATGCACACAACCTCAAGGGTTTCCATGATCTACGAGCGGCTTATGCATGTGAGCGCTATGAGCAATTCACCCAACGCCGCGCGCCTATCAACGGTGGCCAATGTAGCCAAGTAGATAGGAGCCTTGATCGTGAGGCCCGGAGGCAAATCAGCTATGAGCTGGGGCACGGCCGGATCGACGTGGTCGCAGCCTATATCGGAGGTGGCAGATGAGTAAGCCATTCGATATGGAGTTGTTCTTGGCTGGTATGCTGACTGGGTCGCACGCGACACGGCAGCGCCATTTGCGTCAGGCGAAGATTATCCAAGCCGAAATCACTGAACGCTGGCAGCGAGAGACGCCTTGGGCATGGCAGAGAAAGCATGTGGCTTGGTTTCTCGAACATCGTCTAGGGCGGAGTAGTGAGGCTACGCGATATTACTATTTATTGACCGTGCGGCTGCTCGCCCGTCGTTTGCAAAAAACATGGGTGTTCAACCTTTGAGCGAGGTACTGCTCTTGTTAGGCATGACTGGAAGCAATCGACCCATAGCTGCCCTTCGTGGAGGACTGCTAACGGCCAGAAGCGGACGGTTAGCCCTAACCTGCTTCCGGCCAATCCCCTGCAACAGGGACGAGCTAGATATCCAAAAACCGTTTCAGATGCGTCGAAAAACTAGGGGGAGATTCACTTCTTACACTGAGGCATCCACTGCACTATGGATTTTTTTGGGGATGTCCTGCGACAATAGCATCGTTGAATTGGTTAAACTTGAACACTTTAAAGGAAAGCCTCCAGCGGAAGGTAAATAATGGCAAAAATCAAAATTCAAAATTTGCGACACATAACCAACCTTGAGTTCGAGATACCTCGCCCGGGCGTCTGGCTGCTTACAGGAGGTAACGGCACAGGGAAGACCTCATTGCTCGGCTGTCTTCGGCGCATTGGCTACAAGAACGCTTTTCCAGTTCACTTCCCTACATCGAAAAAATCGGATCGACTGGACTCGAATGAGGGAGCGTCAATTAGCTATTCCACTCCAGGCGGCTTAGTCACTTACACATACCGGACCGAGAGATGGGTGCCAACACCTAAATCACATAGCGGTGTGCTTAATTCACTAGGTTATCCCGATGTCGTATACATCGCCGCTGACGCTGAGCGTATTGAACCACGAAGGGAAGATTTTTCACCAAGCAGGGTGCGCACGGCCCCAGTAGGAGTTATTGCAGCGGCCAATCAAATATTTAGCACTCAAAAATTCGACTCACTAAAGGTAATTAATGTTCGAAGGGGTGTGGGCAGCGAGGCGTTTTTATTGGAGCTGCCAACCCCTGCGAGGCAACCAAAGAAGTACTTCTCCGAGAAAAACCTTAGTTTAGGTGAGCTCTGCATAATTAAATTGCTCCGAAATCTAAATGAGTGCAGGCGTGGCTCACTGATACTTATCGACGAAGTTGAGTTAGCGCTTCATCCAATGGCGCAGGCTGAGTTACTTACCTACCTGCAAAGAATTTCAGATGAAAAAAGTTTAACGATTATAGTTTCAACGCACTCCGCAACGTTAATAAAACAGTCGCATCGCAAGAAAATCATGTTTTTACAAGCAGATTCGCCGGGAATGATATCGTGCGCCATAAATTGCTACTCATCTTATGTGCTTGGTGCTCTTTCATATCAGGAAGAGTCAGCCTCTGACGTACTAATATATGTGGAGGATGATGCCGCTAGGATTGTTGTGGAAAAATTAGCTCAAAAATTTATTGCTGAATCCTTTGCAGCAGACTCGTTTGCGCCTAGTGTTAATGTAATACCGGTCGGCGGCATCACTAACGTTTTGCGTTTTTTCGTGCGTCAGAAACCTCTTCTTCCTGCAATTACTAGAGCTTATGTGATTCTAGACGCAGATGCGGAAGAAAGCCTGGAAAATGCTCAAGTAGAAGATATCGTTCGTATTTATCGGGACGAGGGAAGGTCAATCTCCTTTCTTCCATTTACGCCTGAAGTAGGCCTATGCGACTTCCTTCATCGAGACCAGGCGGGAATACTTGCGAGCTTAAGGCGTCACTACTCGCTCAATACGCTGGCTCTGCGCGGTGTAAACATGGGGAATCCTCCTAACCCGCAATCTCCTGGGGTTAGAGACTTATGCAAGACTGTCGTAGATGCTGTTTGCACCCACTTAAGCGATCAGTTACCGAATGCATCAAGCGCTGATGTTCGTCAGAAACTATTTAAGCTTCTTGCTGAACATACTTTTGCGAACGATAGAGCGCGAGTTATGCAGCAGTTTGGACCCGTTATTCGTGGATAATCTTCAAGGGCAGACAAGGTAGCTGCACCTCCCTTGGATTTTATAAATACAGCAAGTGGCTTTGTTGGAGACGCTCCCGCTCGCTCTGTCCGGCGGAGAGCGGCCAGAAGAAGTCTGCAGCAGATGGTACGACACTTCAACTGACAAAGATATTACGAGCATAGCTAAACATCCCAGCCATGACCAAAGTGCAAGAAATATCATGACCGAAATTCAACACTGTAACGACAGAGTACCTACCTTCAACGAAGCAAAGTTGATTGTCGGGCTCTGCGTCTCCATCCGGAACTCTCTGACCAAAGCTAGGAACGACGTGGATTGAGAATCCCTTCCACGACCAGTCTCTATACGAGAATGGATACCATAAGCTACGAACATAGCAAGAGAGTAAGAGCGTTGCGTCATAGCGTCTTGCAAACCTGTCGAAGCACATGGTCACAAAAAACACCAAGCCTAATTAGAGCTTAAACGCTACCCAAAATTTACTCATTTGGAGAAACCTCTTGGAGACACATGACTACACCGACCAAATAAGGGAAAACATTGAATATCAAATTAAAAAGCTTTCAATGTTCTGGAGCCTAAGAGAGAAGACAGTCAAAAGGCTTCTGGAAGAAGTCGCAAATAAAAAGCCGCCAGATATTGAAAACATAAACATCAATCAGGCCCTAACTGACTCGATCATGAACTCGATGGCGTCTTTGATTGACTATTACTACATTTACTGTTTTTTGAAAATGGGAATAGCCGAACACCACATTACAAAAGTTCAATACAGACCGCTTAACAATTACAATCTTCGGAAAACCTACCCTTCGAAAGGAAAAAACGAAAAAATAGCTTCGATGGAGCACATTAGAAGCGACACAAGGGTCAGGATCATAGAAGTCAGCCAACAAGACCCAAGCAAATTATCTGGAAATGATTACTGGCCAATATTTTTTGGAAACGCAATCGCCGGCCATCTGAAAGATACTGGCATGATGGAGAGAACACAGAATTTCAACTTTGATTATTGCGATGATGCCTTCTCAATTCCAAGTCTCGCGCTGAAATACCATGAATATATGTATCGATTTTATTGCAATGAATACTTCTCTCATGGTGTGAAGTACAATATTTTTTTAGATATAAACAACTGCCTAAAACACAACATAATTCCTTACGTGGAACCAAAAATTGAGAGGCTCGCGGGCGAGCTTAGAGGTTTCTTGTATTTCAAATTCACGAATAGAAGCAATATTTTTTTAAAGCCTGGCGTATTAAAAGGCATTGTAGAAATGGATTTTGAAAGACTCAGAAAAAACCTAAAATTGCTACATACAGATAAGAAAAATTACACATTCGAAATAGAAAGTGAACTTGGGATCGATAAGGTTATCACTACCGACTCAGAAAACGGATACATTAGTGACGGGGAGCTTTGTTTTTATATTGACAACGTTTTAATGAGGAAGAGTCAAGATGCCACTTATGTTGAGGCTGGTATCAACCTGAAGCTGGTGTTAGGCAGGCTCATCACTGATATTGAACAGGGAGTCAGCCTAAAATTCAGCGAACTTGAATTATCGTAGGCTCCATGTAAAGTTCACTTGTGAAAAAATAGCTGGTACCTACCCTGAGTTGGCACCAGCAATCTATTACAGGTAGAATTTTCCTTGGCCGAAAACTCATCGCCGGCGTAGTGAGTTCCGCTAGTCGAGCTAGCACCGCTCGCTTTACCGAAAGATTGATATCGCCACGATAGTCGCTCATGATGCACTTGCCATCGGCACATTCAAGCCACCTAGTTTCGGTAGCTTAGAAGTGAAGTGCATTGTTAGACGGCTAACCACATACCCATGTGCCATTCGGATTTTTTTGAGCTCCTGAATAGGCGCCGCCACAGACCCATGTTCCATTAGGATTTTGCTGGGCTCCGGTGTATGCCCCGCCGCATACCCAAGTACCATCGGGGTTCTTTTGTGCGCCGGTATAGGCACCGCCACAGACCCATGTTCCATTAGGATTTTTCTGGGCTCCGGTGTATGCCCCACCGCATACCCAAGTACCATCGGGATTCTTTTGTGCGCCGGTATAGGCACCGCCACAGACCCATGTTCCATTAGGATTTTTCTGGGCTCCGGTATATGCCCCGCCGCATACCCAAGTACCATCTGGGTTCTTTTGTGCGCCGGTATAGGCACCGCCACAGACCCATGTTCCATTAGGATTTTTCTGGGCTCCGGTGTATGCTCCGCCGCATACCCAAGTACCATCGGGATTCTTTTGTGCGCCGGTATAGGCGCCGCCACAGACCCATGTTCCATTAGGATTTTTCTGAGCTCCAGCGTATGCTCCGCCGCACACCCAAGTGCCGTCGGTGTTTTGTTGAGCACCCGTATAAGCGCTACCACAGACCCATGTGCCATTAGGATTTTTCTGGGCTCCGGTATATCCAAGTAATCTCCGCATATTCACTCCATTGAGATTTGGTATGTCTACAAATATGGGGGCTAGAACCAAGCCACGGCCAAAAAGAACGCCTGCACGGAGCGTACGAAGTCTTCATCACTGTGTCTAGGTTGACTTCGAGTTGTTTTCTCTAGCCGTGAAGGTCCGCTTCTGGCCGATCGCCGCCGTCCACCAAGAGCCGCTTTGGGGCGTTTCTGCCGTTCCTTACATACCATTTGAAGTGGGTGGGGGGAGCCTCCGCAACTTCCGATTCGATTCCACTGAAAGCCATAACTAGCTGATTTTTTTATAGATACCCTATGAGGTATGCCAAAAAATCCACCAAATTCCAGTGCCCCGAAAACCGGGACCTCACAGCCAACAACCGTCCGTCTGTCTCCGGCACCAGAATTGTCGATAGTGTTTAGTTACCCTATCGGGCTGATGAACCGCCTTTGGGCGGTTTTTTGCTTCTCGGGTCGGCTGAATGACTATTCCTAACGGGAAGCTTGTCTCAGAGGATGCGACGGATGCCCTTTACGGCCGATGAGCAGCGGATTTGGGATGAAGCGATAGCCTTCGCGAGGAGCAACAAGAAGGCCATCGGACGACGGTTGACATCAGTCGATACCTATCCGGCTGAAGAGGAGCCTGTCTCGGTTTTCATGTCAGGTTCTCCGGGGGCAGGCAAGACCGAGGCGTCGATTGCCTTGGTGAACCTCTTCTCCAATTCTGCAATCCTGCGGATAGATCCAGACGAGCTGTAGTGGCTCGCGAGCGCAAAGGCCAACACAGTCAAAGTCACAGCTATACCAGAAGAAAATTATCGTTTGCCTGTAGTGGTGTCGGGGACCCTGGGTAAAACGCTGAGGTGCGGGGACGGAACCCCGCAGTTTTTTGTTAGCGGAAGCCCCACCAGCTTAGTGAACAAATGAACAGTGTAAAGCCCGGTGAACTGTGCAGTTTCTTGCACCCAGAGCACGTTTGTTACCGATGGCGTAACGATCCAGCGTGGAGCCTTTTTCACAGCACCTGCCGGACTGGTCGAATCTTGGTTCTGATAAGGTCCTCTCCATCTTCTGTCGCCTTCCGCGGTTTCTGATATCGTCGTGAAACGTTAGGAAGGGAATCAACATGACCGCTGAATTACACTTCACTCGCCAAACTATGCTTGCCGCCGCTGTCCTACTGGAGCGCCTGACAGGGGCCAAATTTGACCAAATGGTCCTGCGACTAGGGCTGGATCACGTTGTTCCTCAGGGGGAACAGCTCAGTGTACCTAAGAAAGGTGTGGTTTTAGGCACGCAGGTTTTGCATCAACCGCAGCTCCTGGTCCAAGCAAAAGACGGGCTGATGTCCTTAGGTGAAGCGCTGATCCGTGAGGCTGTCGCGGTGATGAGCGAGCAGAGAATTGACGAACCTCAGGAGAATTTCCGGCGCAGTTTGGCCAGGGATGGTTTTACGGTTTCCTGGGAAGAAGGGAACTGTGGCGCCGGCTCTCCACCTTGGCTTAGGCGCTCTATGCCAACCAGCATTGACATGCCTCAGAATGATGATGAGGTCCATCGACTGTTGACGCATTTCGGGTTCAATACTGCAGGCCGGCATCTGGATCAGGCCATTGATGCTCACGCCCGAGGGGACTGGGCGGCAGCCAATGCTCAGTACAGAACGTTCCTTGAGCAGCTTGTCGACGACATCGCTAGTCTCCATTTTGGGACTGAAAACAGTGCATTGAGCAATCTCAACAATCGACTTCAATTGCTTGGTGGTAAGGGTTACTTGTCACAAAACCGGGGTGAATGGGCGCCGGATGGCAAAAGCTTTGTGGGAGGACTATTCAAGATGCTCCACTCTGAAGGTTCTCACCCTGGGCTGTCAGATGAGGACCATTGCACCTTCAGGCTGCACTTAGTTTTAGTGACTGCTCGGACTCTGCTGCGGCGTAGCTATCATAAACATTGAGTCATTTGCTGTACTGATCAGCCATTTTTTCGACTGTGGGTAGGTGCAAGATGTCTGGATTGGAGGGTGTTAGGCAGCTTGCAATGCACTGCACGAAGCAAATCTGAGAAGGTGGATTGTGTTTTGGGGATACGTTTAGGGATACATAGAGCCGAATTAGGTTGAAATATCTATATTTTATGGGCTCTATCGGTCACGTTTCGATTTCTGCCTCCGCGCTGTCCGTTTCCCTCCGTTTCAGCTTCATGTGATGCGGCTGGGCCTGTCTCGTGACAGGCCCACTGCCCATTCTCTACGGTGTAGGCAATTTCCCGCAGCATCCATTGCCTTTTCCCAGTCGTCCTAGGCTTGCATAAGAAAGCCGCAAGGAATAAATTCCCTCCGTCGCGGCCAATTCCGCGACCGGGTTTGGCGACCCGACCGAAAAAGGCGCAACGGCGCCCCGATCACGATTGCAGGCGCTTTTTTTGTGTCCGCTGTCCGTGTAATGGCGGCTGTGCGTGGGAGACCTTCGGGTCTGCCGGGTTCCTTTTCCTCGGTTCGCCAACCTGCGTACAGCTGCCACCCTATTCGTTTGGCGACGATGGTGTGGTGCTTCAACCGAAAAGGACCTCATGCATGCATTTCGCAAATCTGTACAGGATCCTCGCATCCGCTCTCCGCCGCCCAACCCGTGCGGCCACCCCATCCCCAACCTTCTACCCGATCGACAGCCAGTCCCTCGCCGACCGCGCCAATCGCGAGGTGCCCCATGACTGACCGTGACCGCATGTCTACCCTGCAAAGCTACGTCTGGACCCTCGAACTGCTAGGCGAGGCCCTGGTCCAGCATGACGAGGTGCTCGAGTGCGAGCACAACCCGCAACTGAGCTTTCGCAACACGGCGGGCATTCACCAGGCGATTCGGATCATCAGCCGTTTGGCCAGCGAGCAGTTCGGCAAGCTGGAGGTGATGAAAGAAGAGGGTGTTTCTACAGGCTGATGCTGCGCATCATCGGGGCCGCTTTGCGGCCCTATTGCGGGGTGTGTCCTGGGCGGACTCCACTTGAACCATCGCGTCTTGCAAGAGAGTGCCCTGTCAGCAACGCATCGTTCGCCCGGTGCTTCATCACCCCCGAATCAGCGTCTACCAGAACCACCCACCCCGAGCCAGTTCCTGCTCGCAACTCCGATACTGCGCCCCAAACACCGACGCCCGCGCCTGCACCTTCTGCGACACGTTCTTCAGCCACGGCTTGGCATCGTAGCTGCGGTTGCGGTAGCCGCCCCAGCCTTCGTGGTAATTCAGGTACTGGCCATAGGCGTCCCACTTGGACGTGCCATTCACCCGTTGGCTCTTCTGCATGTACCAGCCCATGAAGTCGAGGGCGTCGGCGAAGTCGTCGCGGGCGGCGCCCCAGCCGCCGGCTTCGCGCTTGTAGTCGGCCCAGGTCTCGTCCTTGGCCTGGGCGTAGCCGTAGGCGGTGCTGACCCGGCCCCAGGGGATGAAGCCGAGGAAGTAATAGCGCGGCGGCAGGGCGTCGTGCTTGAACGAGGACTCCTGGTACATCATCGCCATCGGCACCTGCACCGGGGCGCCCCAGCGCGCCTGCATCTTCAACGCCGCCTCGTGCCATTTCGGCTTCTCGCGGAAGATCTCGCAGAGGTTCTCGGGGTTGGCGGGAGGCTTGGTGGCACAGCCGGCTACAGCCAGGAGCAGGGCCGGCAGGGTGAGCCGAAGCATGGAGGGGGTTCCTTGTACGGACGTCGGGGTCGCAGGGCGCTGACGCTTTATACATTCTTTTGAGACGCAGATGAATCAGCGGGCGATCACGCGATGCCGAGCTTTTGCTCTGCCCTGCAGTGAAAAGCCTACAGGAGCAATACTCTTCATACGCGACGCTCAGGTAGCCGTTCTATATCACCCCGACAGATGCGACCATGCCGCGAAAGTGGCTGCTCGGCTGCAGGGTGTCTCCAAGGTGCGTCCGCTTGGGGCGGGAGGCCCAAGTGGCGGAGCTTCGAATGGGTGCGCACCGTAGCAATCGCGGCAGTTGGCCAACTTTATGAACATTGCTAATGATTGTTAAAAAGTTTCAACGGCATCGATCTGCCGTGGCCTTTGAGCGGCGGTTCATCATCGCTGCGCCGGCGGACGGTCATCGTGGTGTTGGCGCGGCAGCCGGGCATGACGGTCTGCCAATGCCATCAGGCGCGGCACAAGGCCGCCCCGGCAGGTGGGGCGGCATAGGCACGCTCAGCGCCCGGTCGCTTGCTCGATGAGCAACTGCCAGTTGCGCGCCTCTTGCCAGTCGGCGGCAAAGGGCAGCTGAAGCCAGTAGGGATGCTGGCCAGCGCTCTGCAACTGCACGTGCAGGGTGAAGGTGCGCACGGTGTCGTGGGTGGTGGTCGAAGTGGAGCGGGACTTGCCGCCGCCGATCATGCCGAAATGGTTGTTGAACGCGTAGACGTTGCGCCAGCCGTGCTTGGTGGTGGTCTTGGTAGTGCTGCGGGTGACAGCCTGTTCGTCCACGCGCACTTGCTTGACCACCCGTGGCGCATCCATCAGTGCGTGGCACTCGCCGGTTTCCGGGGCCAGCACATACAGCGCGTGGCTGTCGGGGAACACCGCCAGCATGCGCCCGCCGCGGCACACCCAGCGGTATGGCCCCAGGGCCTGGCTGGCCAGAAATGCCTTGCCATGCTCCATGCGCGCCGCATCGAGTGTGCGCCAGGCCTTGTCCAGCGCGCGTTGGCGGGGGTACCACAGTACCGACACCGGGTAGTACAGCAGCCACAACAGGCACCAGAGCAACACGGCATAGATCGGCCCGCCGATGTAATGGCCCTGCCAGATCCACTTGAGCATCAGATAGGCGCAGTAGGCGGCTTGCACGCCCATGAATGCCAGGGTGACCTGGCGCCGGCGCTGGTGCAGGCTGGCCTCGGCCTGCCGCACCTGTTCAACGGCGCGGCTGAGCGGCTCGGGTGTGGCGGTGAGGAGGGTATCGGCGGCGGTAACGTGTTGCTGAACTGACATAAGGCATCCTGCGCATGAAGGCTACGCGCCACTCTGGGCGCGACGGGCCGGGAGTATACCTTGGGTAAAACGCAGGGTTCGAGCCGGGAGCGGGCGAGGAATGCCAGTACTTCGTTTGCTGCTCGGTCAGTGACTTTTCCGACGGACAATGCGCATGGCTATAGGCGTATTACTCGTTGAACTCCGCAGCGACGTCGGGCTGCCGGGAGGGCGATCTCGAGGTGGCCGCTTCGAACCACACCGGCCACGAACTGCGCTGCCGGTTCTCCACCTGCACACAGGGAATCAGCCGCTCACGCAGCACCTCGGTCCTGCCCACGCTCACCGCCAGCCGGTACTTGGCGCTGTGCACGCATTCCCGATCGCCAAACTCGCAACGGTCCAGGCGGGTGCCGCCGCACGGCCCGTTGGCCAGCCCCTTGGGGCAGGTCTCGGGGCAGATATACAGCGTGTCCTCCAGCCGGCAACTGCCACAGGTATCGCAGCCCACCATCGGCCGTTTGATACGCCGCTCCAGCTGATGCAGCCACTGCGCCGCCGTGGGGTTGGCCCACAGTGGCCGGGTCACGGCCCAGCCGAAGGCCTTGCTCAAGGCGGTGGTGCGGCTGAACAGCTGGTGGTGCATTGCCGACAGCAGGTGATAGCGAACCTTTTCCTTGTTGGAGGCGGTGATCTGCCGCTGCCCGAGGCGCCAGGCGTGCCCGGGTGGATGGAAGGTGATTGGCTCAAGGTCCGCTTCCTGCCAGGCCGCTTCCCAGGCCGGGGTCCAGTCTTCCAGTGAGGTGAACTGCGGTTGCAGTGCGCTGATGGCCTGCTCCAGCGCCTCGAACTGCGCCACCTCGTGGATACCGGACAAGTGCACCCCGGCATAGCCCATCAACTTCAGGCCGATCACCTGCAAGGCCAGGCGCTGGTTGGCGCGCTCTTTGGCGTAGGCCTTGGAAACCGCTGCCTCGGCGGCCAGCAGTGCGCGCATCGATGGCGTGACGGTCACCCCGGCGACATGCTCAAGCATCCCGGCACGGCCCTCGGTGAGCGCCATGATGCAGGCCATCAACGGCTTGGGGCGGGGCTGGCGCTGCATCCAGTCGAAGGCTTCCTGATACTTATCGATATCGAAACCGAGTTGCAGGATGAACAGGTCGGCTCCGGCGGCGAGTTTCTTTTCGGCCTTGCTGTACTGCGCGCCGCCTTCGGCCTCCTGGTACTTGAACGGGTTGAGCGCGGCGGCCAGCAGCCAGTGCGGGCGGGCCTGGCGGACGATCTGCAGGGCGGCGACGGATTCGAGGTAGCGCACCGGGCGCTCGCCCGGGACGTGGCCGGGCAGGCGGTCGCCGGTGAGCAGCAGGAGCTGGTCGAGGCCGGCGGCGTCCATGCGTTGCAATTGCGCCAGCAGTTCGCGGCGCTCGCGGTCCTTGCCTGAGAAGTGCAGCAGGGCAGGGACGGGCTCGGCCAGGCTGTTGAAGGCGTCCAGCGGCGACATGTCCAGGGCGCTGCCGACGCGGTCGCCGATGGCCACGGTCAGCGGCCAGCCGCACAGCTGGGTGCGGGCCATGAGGGTGTCGAGGGTGGCAAAACGCTCGGCGCTGGGCTTGGGCACGAACTCCAGGATGCAGGCGAAGGCGTTGGCGTCCAGGGTTGTTTTCAGCAGGCTCATGGGGTGTGGGCTACCGGGTTGGGGCAGGGTGGCAGTGTGCGACAGGTGGGCGGCGTTGGCATGTCTGATTGCGCGGGTGAGTGTGTTGATTGAGACATTTGGGTCACCTGGGGCGACGTCATCGCGGGGCAAGCCCGCTCCCACGAAGCCTGCAACAACTTCGATGGCTGTAATGGCTCATCACAGGAATTGGCACCATGAACAAATCTTGAGTTCATCTCAAATTTAATGAGTTTGTCTCACATTAAACCGCAGCCCAGAATATCCCTCATTCATTTTAAAAAGATCGAGGGACCACGACATGGCACTGGCACACAACCTGGGTTTCCCACGTATCGGCCGCGACCGTGAGTTGAAGAAAGCCCAGGAAGCGTTCTGGAAGGGCGAGCTGAACGAAGCCGGCTTGCGCGCCGTGGGCCGTGAGCTGCGTGCCGCCCACTGGCAGGTGCAGAAGGATGCCGGCATCGACCTGCTGCCGGTCGGTGACTTCGCCTGGTACGACCAGGTGCTGACCCACTCGCTGACCTTTGGCGTGATCCCCGAGCGCTTCCGTGCCAAGGACGGTGCCAAGCCGACCCTGCAGACCCTGTTCGCCATGGCCCGAGGCGCCGTGGCGACGGACCGAAGCGATAGCTGCTGCGGTGGTGCCCACGCCCAGGAGATGACCAAGTGGTTCGACACCAACTACCACTACCTGGTCCCCGAGTTCAGCGCCGACCAGCAATTCGCCCTGAGCTGGGAGCAGCTGTTCGAAGAGGTCGAGGAGGCCAGGGCCTTGGGCCATGCGGTCAAGCCGGTGGTGATCGGCCCGTTGACCTATCTGTGGCTGGGCAAGGCCAAGGGCGCCGACTTCGACAAGCTCGACCTGCTCGACCGCCTGCTGCCGCTGTATGACCAGATCTTCAACCGCCTGGCGGTGCAGGGCGTGGAGTGGGTGCAGATCGACGAGCCGATCCTCGCCCTCGACCTGCCGCAGGACTGGAAGAACGCCTACGAACGGGTCTACAACATCCTCCAGCGCGCGCCGCTGAAAAAACTGATCGCCACCTACTTCGGCGGTCTCGAAGACAACCTCGGCCTGGCCGCCAACCTGCCGGTCGATGGCCTGCACATCGACCTGGTACGTGCCCCGGACCAGTACCCGACCATCCTCGACCGCCTGCCGGCCTACAAAGTTTTGTCGCTGGGTGTGGTCAACGGCCGCAACGTTTGGCGCTGCGACCTTGACAAGGCGCTGGAGGTGTTGCGCCATGCCCATGAGCGCTTGGGCGACCGCCTGTGGGTGGCGCCGTCGTGCTCGCTGCTGCACAGCCCGGTGGACCTGGACCGTGAAGACCAGCTCGATGACGAACTGAAAAGCTGGCTGGCCTTCGCCGTGCAGAAGTGCCGCGAAGTGACGTTGCTGGCCAAGGCACTGAACCAGCCCGAAGCCGACGCGGTGCTGGCGGCGCAGGCGCAGAGCCGCGCCGTGCAGCGCAGCCGCGCCACCTCGCCACGGATTCACAAGCCGGCGGTGCAGGCCCGTGTCGCCGCGATCAAGCCAACCGACAGCCAGCGCGCCAGCGCTTTCGAGCAGCGCATCGCCAAGCAGCGCGCCGGGCTCAACCTGCCGGCGTTTCCGACCACCACCATCGGGTCGTTCCCGCAGACCGCGGCCATCCGCCTGGCGCGCCAGGCGTTCAAGCAGGGCACGCTGACCGAGGCCGACTACATCGAGGCCATGCACAGCGAGATCCGTCATGCGGTGCAGATCCAGGAGAACCTCGGCCTGGACGTACTGGTGCACGGCGAGGCCGAGCGCAACGACATGGTCGAGTACTTCGCCGAACAGCTGGACGGCTACGCGTTCACCCGTTTCGGCTGGGTGCAGAGCTACGGTTCGCGCTGCGTGAAGCCAGCGGTTATCTTCGGTGACCTGAGCCGCCCGAAGGCGATGACCGTGGACTGGATCACGTACGCCCAGGGCCTGACCCGCAAGGTGATGAAGGGCATGCTGACGGGCCCGGTGACCATGCTGATGTGGTCGTTCCCACGCGAGGACGTGAGCCTCGAGGTGCAGGCACAGCAGCTGGCGCTGGCGCTGCGTGACGAGGTGTTGGACCTGGAGGCCGCCGGCATCAAGATCGTGCAGATCGACGAAGCCGCTTTCCGCGAGGGCCTGCCGCTGCGCCGCAGTGCCTGGCCGCGCTACCTGGAGTGGGCCACCGAGGCGTTTCGCCTGTGTGCCTCGGGTGTGCGGGACGAGACGCAGATCCACACCCACATGTGCTACAGCGAGTTCAACGATGTGATCGAGTCGATCGCGGCGATGGATGCGGATGTAATCACCATCGAGACCTCGCGTTCGGACATGGAACTGCTGGAGGCGTTCGAGCAGTTCGCTTACCCGAACGAGATCGGCCCGGGCGTGTACGACATCCACTCGCCGCGGGTGCCCGCCAGGGAAGAGATGGTCACGCTACTGCGCAAGGCTGCCCAGCGGATCCCGGCCGAGCGGTTGTGGGTGAACCCGGATTGCGGCTTGAAGACCCGTGGCTGGCCGGAGACCGAGGCAGCTTTGGTGAACATGGTCGCCGCTGCCCGCGAGTTGCGCGCTTCGGCCTGATAGTGGGGTTGGCAGGGCCCGCGCATGTTCCCCGCACTTCGGCTAGAGTGCCCGGACATCCCTGCCGAAGCCCTGCCATGAAGCCCATCCACCTCACCCTGATCTGCCACGCCCGCACCGAGGCACAAAGGGTGGGGCGCTTCGCCCAGGATGGCGAACCGTTGCTGGAGTTGCCCTCGCTTGTGCCTGAACCGGCGGTGCGCTACCTCAGCGCACCGGAGCTGCGCGCCCGGCAGACGGCCGAGGGCCTGAGGGCGACGGTTGATGAGGGGCTGCGCGACTGCGACCTGGGCACCTGGAAAGGTCAGCCGCTCAAGCAACTGGATGAGGCCGCGTTGCAGGCGTGGCTGAGCGACCCCCATGCCACGCCTCACGGCGGCGAATCGCTGGCCGCCCTGTGCGAACGTGTTGCCCATTGGATGGACAGCGCCCTGGGGGAGGGTGAATGGATCGCCGTGACCCACCCCTTCGTCATCCGCGCCGCAATGCTGCATGCGCTGGGCGCGCCTGTGCAATCCTTCCACCGCATAGATGTGCAGCCCCTGGCCAATGTGCGTTTCAGCCATTACGGTCAGTGGCGGGTGCGACTGGGCTGAGCATTGTGGGGCCGCTCCGCGCCCCATTCGCCGGCAAGCCGGCTCCCACAGGGATGGCACTTGGCTTGAGAGCAGAGCGGTCGGG
>NZ_JBOBDQ010000063.1:0-33853 GCF_050586565.1 Pseudomonas sp. WC1 | reverse complement strand
CAGTCGCGGGTGCGATCGACAGCCTTGCGCCAGCCCTTGTACAGCTTCTCTTTGGCCGTTTCGTCCAGTTGCGGGCTGAACTCGCGCTCGATGATCGCCTTGTCGCGCAGCTCGTCCAGGCCGCTCCAGAAACCGCAGGCCAGGCCCGCCAGGTAGGCCGCGCCCAGCGCTGTGGTTTCGCGCATTTTCGGACGCTCGACGCAGGTGCCGAGAATGTCGGCCTGGAACTGCATGAGGAAGTTGTTGGCCACCGCGCCACCGTCCACACGCAGTTCGGACAGGCGCTGGCCGCAGTCCTGCTGCATGGCGTCGAGCACGTCGCGGGTCTGGTAGGCGATCGACTCCAGGGCGGCACGGATGATGTGATCGACCTTGACGCCACGGGTCAGGCCGAACAGCGCCCCCCGGGCATACGGGTCCCAGTAGGGCGCGCCCAGGCCGGTGAAGGCCGGCACCAGGTAAACGCCGTTGCTGTCCTTGACCTTGCTGGCGAAGTATTCGGTGTCGTAGGCGTCGTTGACGATCTTCAGTTCGTCGCGCAGCCACTGCACGGTGGAGCCACCGTTGAAGACCGCGCCTTCGAGGGCGTAGGCCACTTCGCCACGCGGGCCGCAGGCGATGGTGGTGAGCAGGCCATGGGACGACTGCACCGCCTTGTCGCCGGTGTTCATCAGCAGGAAGCACCCGGTACCGTAGGTGTTCTTGGCCTGGCCGGGCTCCACGCACATCTGGCCGAACAGGGCCGATTGCTGGTCGCCGGCGATACCGGCGATGGCGATGCCGCTCTTGGTATGGCCGTAGACTTCGGACGACGGACGAACCTGGGGCAGCATCTGGCTTGGGATGCCGAGGATATCGAGGAGCTTGTCGTCCCATTGCAGGCTGTGGATGTTGAACATCAGCGTGCGCGAGGCGTTGGTGTAGTCGGTGACATGCACCTTGCCGCCGGAGAACTTCCAGATCAGCCAGGTATCGATGGTGCCGAACAGCAGCTCGCCACGCTCGGCGCGTTCACGCACGCCCTCGACGTTATCGAGGATCCACTTGAGCTTGGTGCCGGAGAAGTACGGGTCGGTGACCAGGCCAGTGGCCTCGCGGATGTACTGCTCATGGCCGTCACGCTTGAGCTGGGCGCAGATCTCGGTGCTGCGCCGGCATTGCCAGACGATGGCGTTGTACACCGGGCGCCCGGTTTCCTTGTCCCAGACGACGGTGGTTTCGCGCTGGTTGGTGATGCCGATGGCTGCGACCTGGGCGTGGCTGATGCCGGCCTGGGCCAGGGCCTCGACCATGGTCGCGCTCTGGGTGGCGAAGATTTCCATCGGGTCGTGCTCGACCCAGCCCGCTTGTGGGTAGTGCTGGGCGAACTCACGCTGCGAGGTGCCCACCACGTTGGCGTCGCGATCGAAGATGATGGCGCGCGAACTGGTGGTGCCCTGGTCCAGGGCGATGATGTAGTTCTTGTCCAGGGTATCGGTCATGTCGGTGGCCTTGCACGAATATGGGAGTAGGTCAGGGCGTGGCGGGCGCCGGACTTGCGGTCCGGGCCCGGCGCTGGCATCAGGAAACCTGGGTGTCGCCCTGAGGATTATCGTCTGTCTGCTGGGTCACGGCTTGTGTCGTCGGCAAGTTGCGGGCGATCAGCCCGCGGTACAGGGCCGCGCCCAGGCTGGCACCGAGGATCGGCGCGAACACCGGTACCAGGAAATACGGAATATCGCGCCCGCCGGTGAAGGCGATTTCGCCCCAGCCGGCCAGGAAGGTCATGAGTTTAGGCCCGAAATCGCGCGCCGGGTTCATCGCAAAGCCGGTCAGCGGGCCCATCGCGCTACCGATCACGGCGATCAGCAGGCCGATCAGCAGGGGGGCGGTGGCGCCGCGGGGCAGGCCATTGTTGTCGTCGGTCAGGGCCATGATCACCGCCATCAGGATGGCGGTAATGATCACTTCGACCAGGAAGGCCTGCCCGGTGGACAGCGCCGGATGCGGGTAGGTGGAGAACACCGAGGCCAGCTCGAGACTGGCCTGGCTGCCACGCAGCATGGCGTGGCTTTGTTCGAAATCGAAGAACAGGTTGCTGTACAGGAAGTACACCAACGCGGCGCCGCAGAATGCGCCGCACACCTGGGCGAGCATGTAGAACGGCAGCTTGCGCTTGTCGAAGCCGGCGAACACGGCGAGCGCAATGCTGACCGCCGGGTTCAGGTGCGCGCCGGACACGCCTGCGGTGAGGTAGATCGCCATGCTCACCCCGACCCCCCAGATGATGCTTATCTCCCACAGGCCAAAGCTGGCACCGGCGACCTTGAGCGCGGCGACACAGCCGGTACCGAAGAAGATGAGCAGGGCAGTGCCGAGGAATTCGGCCAGGCACTGGGCAGATAGCGTGGGTTGTCGTAGAGCAGTCGTCATGTATGACCTCGGTTCTTGTTGTTGTGAGGCGCTGGGCGCTCGACAGCAAAAAGCCCGGAGTCGATCCCCATTGACGCCGGGCAGGTACAGGAAGCGCACCTTATAGGTGCACCATTTATTCATAAACGAAAAAATATAGACAAGAAACGCTGATGTCAAAGGTCGAAAATGAACGCATGGCCACATTCTGACTGCCATGCCGCGCCGTGAATCCCTGGCCGCTGCTCTAGCCTGGGTCGTGCACTGGCTGCCCCGGCGGATTTACCCTAAAGTACCGAGCGACTTATGATCGCATGGAGCCGTTGATGACCCCCGCCCTGGACCTGCTGAAAAAGGCGCGTGCCGAGCACCGCGTGCACAGCTACGAACATGATCCTAAATCTGCGTCGTACGGCCTGGAAGCGGCGGAAAAGCTCGGCCTTGACCCATTGCGGGTGTTCAAGACGCTGCTTGCCAGCAGCGAAAAAGGCGAGCTGCTGGTGGCGGTGGTGCCGGTGGGCGGGACGCTCGATCTGAAGGCGTTGGCCCATGCGGCCGGCGTGAAGAAGTGCGAGATGGCCGACCCGCAGGCTGCCCAGCGTGCCACGGGCTACCTGGTTGGCGGGATCAGCCCGCTGGGGCAGAAGAAGCGCCTGCGCACCTTTATCGACCAAACCGCGAAACAACATGAAACGATTCATGTGAGCGCTGGCCGCCGTGGCCTCGAAGTGGAGCTGGCGGCAACGGTGCTCGCTATCCACACCCAGGCACAGTTCGCCGAGATCGGCCGCGGTTAACATCTGTACTGATTGAAAATCCACGACGCTGTCACTGTCGGCCGCTGGCGGCATGTTGCATGCTCGGGCGGTTGACAGCCCAATACAGGAGTCGTGGCATGCAGTTGCATTATCATCAGGTGGACGCCTTCAGCGATCGCCCTTTTGCCGGCAACCCGGCCATCGTCTACTGCCTGGAACAGTGGCTTGACGGCAGGCTGATGCAGCAGATCGCCGCCGAGCACAACCTCGCCGAAACCGCGTTCGTGGTAGCTGAAGGCGCGGGGTATCGGATCCGCTGGTTCACTCCTGGCACCGAGGTGCCCTTGTGCGGCCACGCCACCCTGGCCAGTGCCCACGTGCTGTTCGAGGTCTATGGCGTAGACGCATCGCACCTGGATTTTCACTGCCAATCCGGCCGGTTGGGCGTCAGCCGTGAGGGCGGGCGCCTGTGGCTGGACTTCCCACGCGTCGACCCGCAGCCGCTGGCCGAGCCGGTCGCGGTGGCCGAAGCGCTGGGCTGTGAGGTTCGGGAGGTTTACCAGGCCCGCGAGCTGCTGGTGGTGCTCGGCTCGGAGCAGGCGGTGCGCGCCTGCAGGCCGGACATGGCGGCGCTGGCCCGCTTGCCGGGGCCGGGGGTGATCGTGACGGCGCCGGGCGAAGAGCATGATTTCGTGTCGCGCTATTTTGCGCCGGGTATCGGTATCCCTGAGGATCCGGTCACCGGTTCAATCCACTGCTCGCTCATTCCTTACTGGGCGGCACGCCTGGGCAAACCGCAGCTGCACGCGTTCCAGCGCTCGACACGCGGTGGCGAGCTGTTCTGCCGGCTGGAAGGGGAGCGGGTGAAGATCGGTGGACAGGCCCGCCTGGTGGCCTCTGGTACTTTGAGGGTGTGATGCAAAGCGATGAGGGCAAGCGCGCCCACGCCTGCGACAGGGCGTGGGAGCGGGCTTGCCCCGCGAGCTGTCGAACCTCAGAGCGCCGAGCTGATGCGACGCACGCCGTTCTCCTGGCGCGGTAGCTGCGCAGCAACGCTACCGGGGACCGGGAACAGCACGAGATGATCGGCGGCCACGGCGATGCCGACGTCCTGGCCGAGCGAGTGGTCGTTGTGGCTGGGGAAGATCGCTTCTAGCTGGCTGCCGGTGGGAAGCTGCAGGCGATACAAGGTCGAAGCGCCGAGGAAGCTTTTGCCGATGACCTGTGCCCGTAGCGTGCTGTCGGGGGCATGGATGATATCGTCGGGGCGCAACAACACGTCCACCGAGCTTCCGGGCGCCATGGTATAGGCCCGGTTGCCGCGCAGCTCGCCGAGTTCGGTGGTCACTGCCTCGTGGCTGCTCATCTGGCCGCGAATGAAGTAACCCTGGCCGATGAAGCTGGCGACGAACGGCGTTTGCGGCTCGTGGTAGAGGTTGTAGGGCGTGTCCCACTGCTCCAGGCGCCCCTCCTTGAACACCCCCACGTGGTCGCTGACGGCAAAGGCTTCTTCCTGGTCGTGGGTGACCAGGATGGCGCTGGTGCCGCGGCTCTTGAGGATGTCGCGGACCTCATGGCTCAAGCGTCGGCGCAGCTCCACGTCGAGGTTGGAGAAGGGTTCGTCAAGCAACAGCAGCTGTGGCTTCGGTGCAAGCGCCCGGGCCAGGGCCACGCGTTGCTGCTGGCCGCCCGACAGCTCGTGCGGGTAACGGCCGCCGAGGCCAGCCAGCTTGACCAGTTCGAGCATCTCCTCGATCACCATGGCCTGGTGCGGGTGCTTGCCGATGCCGAAGGCGATGTTCTGCGCGACGGTCAGGTGGGGGAACAGCGCGTAGTCCTGGAACACCATGCCGATCCGGCGTTTCTCCGGCGCCAGGGTGAACCCGGCGCGGGAGATGACCTCGCCGCCCAGCTGGATCTCGCCTTCGTGCACCGGCTCGAACCCGGCGATGGCGCGCAGCGTGGTGGTCTTGCCGCAACCGGAGGACCCTAGCAGGCAACCGATGTCGCCCGCGTTGAGGTGCAGGTTGAGGTTCTGGACGATGCGCTGGTCGCCATAGCCGCAGGCCAGGTTGCGCAAGTTGAGCAGTAGCTGTTGACTCATGCGTGGTGGTAAGCCGGTTCTACAAGGAATTCCAGAAGGGCCTTCTGCGCATGCAGGCGGTTCTCAGCTTCGTCCCAGGCGACCGAACGGGGGTCGTCGAGCAGGTCCTGGCTGATCTCCTCGCCACGGTGGGCGGGCAGGCAATGCATGAACAGGGCGTCGGGTGCCGCCAGGTCGAGCAGTTCGCGGGTGACCTGGTAAGGCGCGAAATGCGCCAGGCGCCGTGCAGTTTCCTCTTCCTGGCCCATGGAAGTCCAGACATCCGTGGTCACCAGGTGGGCGCCGCGAACAGCTTCCTTCGGGTCGCGGACGATCTGCACGCGGTCGCCACCCAGTTGCAGGAAGCGCGGATCGGGCTCATAGCCTTCGGGGCAGGCGATGCGTAGCTGGAAATCGAACTGGATGGCCGCCTCGATATACGAGTTGCACATGTTGAAGCCATCGCCGACCCACGCCACGGTCTTGCCCTGGATTGCGCCGCGGTGTTCGAGGAAGGTCTGCATGTCGGCCAGCAACTGGCAGGGGTGTGATTCGTCGGACAGGCCATTGATCACAGGTACCTTCGAATGGGCGGCGAACTCGGTGAGGGTGCTGTGGGCGTGGGTACGGATCATCACCGCGTCGACCATGCTCGACAGTACGATGGCGCTGTCGGCGATCGGCTCGCCGCGGCCCAGTTGGGTGTCGCGCGGCGACAGGAAGATCGCCTGGCCGCCAAGCTGGATCATGCCCGCTTCGAAGGACACTCGGGTACGGGTCGAGGATTTCTCGAAGATCATCCCCAGCACGCGGTTCTTCAACGGCTCGAACAGCACGCCTCGTTTACGCAGGTCCTTCAGCTCGATGCCGCGACGGATCACGCCGAGCAATTCGTCAGCGGTGAAATCCAGCAGGGAGAGAAAGTGCCTAGCGCTCATGATTGACTACCTTATCTGCAACGTTTTGCAGGTCGACCGTATGGGTTTTGTTGACAACGGGAGTGACCTGCGGCGTAAGCCGCACGGGGCGGACGGAATAGGGAAAGGCGCAATACTATAATTAAATGTCGCCTGAAACCAAGAGGGGAAACAGCGCCTCTGTGTCAAAGGGTGTCGTAAGCCTTTGGCGAGCAGCTGTTTTTTATTTGCTACAGAGGTTGTACACGGCTTACCTCGATTTTGGCAAATTCGTCGTCGCGAATCGTCGGCCTGATGTCTCCCGATTCATGCCGCGAAGCGCGCTGGCATGCCCGGTAGGTGCGGCGCATAGTCGAACCTTGCGAACAACAAGGCAGAGGCGGCCATGACCAAGACCCTGCATCACCGAGCCTGTCACCTGTGCGAGGCCATTTGTGGCCTGAACATCGAAGTTACCCATGGGGCGGAAGGGCCGCCGCGGATCAGCTCGATCAAGGGCGATCCGCAGGATCCGTTCAGCCGCGGCCATATCTGCCCGAAGGCGGTCGCCCTGCAGGACATCCAGGAAGACCCTGACCGCTTGCGCCAGCCTCATCGGCGCATCGGTGACCAGTGGCAGGCGATTGGCTGGGATGAGGCCTTCGCCTTCGCCGCAGAGCGGCTGTGGGCGGTGCAGCAGGCCCATGGGCGCAATGCTGTTGCGGTCTACCAGGGCAACCCCAGCGTGCACAACTATGGCTTGATGACCCACAGCAATTACTTCCTCGGCCTGCTCAAGACCCGCAACCGCTTCTCGGCCACGTCGGTGGACCAGCTGCCGCAGCACCTGACCAGCCACCTGATGTACGGCCATGGTCTGTTGCTGCCTATCCCGGACATCGACCACACGCAGTTCATGCTGATCCTTGGCGGCAACCCCCTGGCTTCCAATGGCAGCATCATGACCGTCCCCGACGTGGAAAAGCGCCTGAAGGCGCTCAAGGCCAGGGGCGGGCAGCTGGTGGTGGTGGATCCGCGGCGCAGCGAGACGGCGTTACTGGCCGACCGGCACCTGTTTATCCGCCCCGGCGGCGACGCAGCGTTGCTGTGTGGGCTGTTGCATACCCTGTTCGTCGAGGGCCTGGCCCGTGGCTCGCACTTGCCGATCAATGGCTTGGAGCAGGTGCGCGAGGCGATCCTGCCGTTCGATGCCGCCAGCATGAGCGCGTTGTGCGGCATCCCGGCCGAGGACATCCGCCGATTGGCGCGGGACTTCGGCGCTGCCGACAAGGCCGTGTGCTATGGCCGGATGGGGGTATCGACCCAGGCCTTCGGTTCGTTGTGCCACTGGTTGGTGCAATTGATCAACCTGGTCACCGGCAACCTTGATCGAGTGGGTGGTGCGTTGTGCACCGAGCCGGCTGTCGATCTGGTCGCCAGCACATCGGGTGGCCACTTTGACCAATGGCGCAGTCGTGTCTCGGGATTGCCCGAATATGCTGGCGAGCTGCCGGTCTCGGCCTTGGCCGAGGAGATCCTCGAGCCCGGTGACGGGCAAGTACGGGCGTTGGTGACCGTGGCCGGCAACCCGGTGTTGTCCACGCCCAACGGGCGGCGCCTGGACCAGGCGCTGGCCGGCCTGGAGTTCATGCTCAGCATCGACCTCTACATCAACGAGACCACGCGTCATGCCGACCTGATCCTGCCCTCCACCTCGGCGCTGGAGAATGATCACTACGATTCCACCTTCAACCTGCTGGCGGTGCGCAATGTCACCCGTTTCAACCGGGCGATCCTGCCCAAGCCGGAGGGGGCACTGCATGACTGGGAGATTTTCGTGGGCCTGGCCGAAGCCTTTGCCCAGCGTGCGCAGGCCGAGCTCAAGGCCACCCTGCCACCGGCACGGATGATCGACTTTGCCTTGCGCAGGGGCCCTTATGGTGACGAGTCGTCCTGTAAGCTTTCCCTGCAGAGGCTCGATGAACACCCCCACGGCCTGGATCTAGGACCACTGGCGGCCAACCTTGCGCCGCGCTTGCGCACGACCAGCCGCAAAGTCGAAGCCGCACCGGCGGTGCTGCTCGGTGATCTGCAACGCCTGGCCCGGCAGGCAGCGCCGACGGTGGGCCAGTTGTTGCTGATCGGCCGCCGCCATGTGCGCAGCAACAATTCGTGGATGCACAACTATCATCGGCTGGTCAAAGGCAAACCGCGGCATCATCTGTTGATGCATCCGGAGGATCTGCGCCACCGTCAGTTGGTGGACGGGCAGATGGTGCGAATCCGCTCACGCACCGGCGTGATCGAAGTGCCTGTCCAAGCCAGCGAGGAGATGATGCCAGGAGTGGTCAGCCTGCCCCATGGCTACGGTCACGGGCGCCAGGGCGCGCGCTTGCAGGTAGCCAGTGCACAGCCAGGAGTGAGCGCCAATGACCTGACCGACGAGCACTTGCGTGATGGCGTATCCGGCAACGCCGCCCTCAATGGCGTACCTGTGCAAGTGGAGGCCGCCTGAGCATCGGCAAGGCCGAGCACGCCGCTCGGCTTTCCGATACAATGCGTCACCGTGCCGACGACCCAGTCGGAAAGTTCAGCCGAGGTGCTTCATGGATATCATCGATACAATCAAAGAGCAGATCGCCAACAACACCATTCTGCTTTACATGAAAGGTTCGCCGAATGCCCCGCAGTGCGGTTTCTCGGCCAAGGCTTCGCAGGCCGTGATGGGGTGTGGCGAGAAGTTCGCTTATGTCGACATCCTGCAGAACCCGGAAATCCGCGCCAACCTGCCCAAGTACGCCAACTGGCCTACCTTCCCGCAACTGTGGGTGGCGGGTGAGCTGGTCGGCGGCAGCGACATCATGATCGAGATGTTCGAAAAGGGTGAGCTGCAGGCGCTGATCAAGGATGCGGCCGCCAAGGCCAAGGCTTCCGAAGCCTGATTCCGGCGTTCTTCGCCAGCATGCAAAAGCCCCGCAATAGCGGGGCTTTTTGTTGTCGTCGATCGAGCAGTTACTCTTCGCCCATCTGCGACTGCAGGTAGTTCTCGATAGTGATCTTGTCGATCAGGCCCAGCTGAGTTTCCAGCCAGTCGATGTGCTCTTCCTGGTCTTCGAGGATGTCCTCGAGCACGTCACGCGAACCGAAATCGCCAGCGGTTTCGCAGTGGGCGATGGCGGCTTTCAGGTCGGCGTGGGCCTTTTTCTCAAGCTTCAGGTCGCAGTCGAGCATTTCCTTGGTGTGCTCGCCAATCATGAGCTTGCCCAGGTCCTGGACGTTGGGGATGCCTTCGAGGAAGAGGATGCGCTTGATCAGCTTGTCAGCATCCTTCATCGCCTGGATGGACTCTTTGTACTCGAGTTTGCCGATCTTGTTCAGGCCCCAATCTTCGTACATGCGCGCATGCAGGAAGTACTGGTTGATTGCGACCAGCTCGTTTCCGAGGACCTTGTTGAGATGCTGGATGACGCTTACGTCGCCTTTCATGATGGGGTCTGCCCTGTAGAAGTTGAGCCAATGCAAACAAGTTTGAGCCTCGCAACTATCTATGTCAAACCTAAGTTATTGAATAATAAGTGAAAATTAATCGGAATAAGAATGTTTGTGAACTGCGTTCGAACGCTAACTTATTGAATTGCAGGCATAAAAAAACCGGACACTAGGTCCGGTTCTTCAAATTTGGGGACATTACGCCGCGTTGAATTCAACGGGGTAGGGCAGGGCGGCCTGCTGGCTCAGTTGCAGCTCGGTGAGGGTTTCGCGCACCACCTGCTTGGCGAGGCAGGCGCACTTGCCGCACTGGCTGGCGACATTGGTGGCGGCTCGAACTTCCTTGTAGCTGCAGCATCCTTCGTAGATCGCATCGCGGATCTGTCCGTCGGTGACACCGACACAAAGACACACATACATAAAGGCTGACCATCGCGGGTTGATTCGATGGATTGGAGAGTAATGGTAATGAGAATGCTTGTCAAAACACATTGTGTAAGGTGCGTTCCAGAGCGACCGGCGGTTGAGATTCGGCCTGTCACGCAAAGCTGTGTATGATGGTCGGCCTTTGCTGGATCCGGGGGACGCGTTCCGCCCGGGCAAGGTTTTTCACCCCTCATCAGGAGAGATCGAATGAGCGTACTCGTTGGCAAAAAAGCCCCGGACTTCACCGTTCCAGCCGTGCTGGGCAACGGCGAGATCGTCGACAGCTTCAACCTGGCCTCGGCCATCAAGGGCAAGTACGGCCTGGTATTCTTCTACCCGCTGGACTTCACCTTCGTCTGCCCGTCCGAGCTGATCGCCCTGGACAACCGCATCCCTGACTTCCAGGCGCGCAACGTGGAAGTGATCGGCGTGTCGATCGACTCGCACTTCACTCACAACGCCTGGCGCAACACCCCGGTCAACAATGGCGGCATCGGCCAGGTCAAGTACACCCTGGCAGCCGACATGACCCACGAAATCTGCAAGGCCTACGACGTCGAGTCCGAAGGCGGCGTGGCCTTCCGTGGTGCCTTCCTGATCGACACCAACGGTGTTGTCCGCTCGCAGATCGTCAACGATCTGCCGCTGGGCCGCAACATGGACGAGCTGCTGCGCCTGGTCGACGCCCTGCAATTCCACGAAGAGCACGGCGAAGTCTGCCCGGCCAACTGGAAGAAAGGCGACAAGGGCATGAACGCTTCGCCGGAAGGTGTCGCGGCTTACCTGAGCGAGAACGCTGGCAAGCTGTAATTTGCCAAGCGCATGAAAAAACCGGCCCTGGTGGCCGGTTTTTTTATGCTTCAAGCTACAAGCGTGTGATCAGTCGTTGAAGTCGCGCCAGCCGCCCATCTCTTTCCAGCGATTGACGATGCCGCAGAACAGCTCGGCGGTCTTCTCGGTGTCGTAACGCGCCGAATGCGCCTCACGGCCGTCGAAGTCGATGTCTGCGCTCTGGCAGGCTCGGGCCAGCACGGTCTGGCCGTAGGCAAGGCCAGCGAGGGTGGCGGTATCGAAGCTGGAGAACGGGTGGAACGGGTTGCGCTTGATATCGTTGCGCGCCACCGCAGCATTGAGGAAACCCAAGTCGAAGCTACTGTTATGCCCCACCAGGATCGCCCGCTTGCAGCCATTGGCCTTCAGCGCCTTGCGCACGCCGCGGAAAATATCGGTCAGCGCGCTTTCCTCGCTCACCGCCATGCGCAGCGGGTGATCGAGCTTGATGCCGGTGAACTCCAGCGCGGCGGCCTCGATATTGGCGCCCTCGAACGGTTCGACCCGATGGAAGTAGGTGTGCTCGGGGAACAGGAAGCCCTTTTCATCCATGCCGATGGTGACGGCGGCAATCTCCAGCAGCGCGTCGGTAGCGCTGTTGAAGCCACCAGTCTCGACATCCACCACCACGGGCAGGTAGCCGCGGAAACGCTCGGCCATCGGATGGCGCGAGCCGCTGCTGACCTGGCTGTCCTGGTCGTCTTCGTACAGATCTTCGCTCACGCGTTGTCCTCCTGCAGGCGCCAGCGCAGTGTTTCACCAGCGCGCAGGGGAATGACGGTGGTGTCACCGAAGGGCAGGCTGTCCGGCGCTGTCCATTGCTCTCTCACCAGGGTGATGGTGTCGGTATTGCGCGGCAGGCCGTAGAAGTCAGGGCCATGCTTGCTGGCGAAGCCTTCGAGCTTGTCCAGCGCATTGCGCTGCTCGAACGCCTCGGCATACAACTCGATGGCGGCGTAGGCGGTGTAGCAGCCGGCGCAGCCGCAGGCGGCTTCCTTGGCATGCTTGGCATGAGGCGCCGAGTCGGTACCGAGGAAGAACTTCGGGTTGCCGCTGGTCGCGGCATCCAGCAACGCAACCTGGTGGGTGTTGCGCTTGAGGATCGGCAGGCAATAGAAGTGCGGGCGGATACCGCCGACCAGCATGTGGTTGCGGTTGTACAGCAGGTGCTGGGCGGTGATGGTGGCACCGACGTTGGCCGGCGCCTCGGTGACGAACTGCGCGGCGTCGGCGGTGGTGATGTGCTCGAACACCACTTTCAGGGTCGGGAAGCGCTCGACCAGGCGGCGCATGTGCTCGTCGATGAAGCGCTTCTCGCGGTCGAACACGTCGATTTCACTGCGCGTGACCTCACCATGCACTAGCAGGGGCATGCCGGTTTCGGCCAGGGCCTCGATTGCCGGGAAAATGTTGTCGATGCTGGTCACGCCCGAATCGGAGTTGGTGGTGGCGCCGGCCGGGTAGAGCTTGGCGGCGAACACGATCCCACTGGCCTTGGCGGCGCGGATGTCTTCCGGGCTGGTGCGGTCGGTAAGATACAGCACCATCAGTGGCTCGAAACGGCTGCCAGCGGGGCGTGCGGCAAGGATGCGGGCGCGGTAGGCATCGGCCTCGACGGCGTTGCGCACCGGCGGAACCAGGTTGGGCATGATGATGGCGCGGGCGAAGGTACGCGCCACGTCACCGACTGTGTGAGGCAGGACGGCACCATCGCGCAGATGGATGTGCCAGTCGTCGGGGCGCAGGAGGGTCAGGCGATCGGACATTGGAGATTCCAGGCGGGTCGAACTCAGAAGCCAATGCTACCGGAAAACCCCTGTTCGAGCACGGCTATCAAGTTTTCCGACGGGCGTCCGATAGCATTCAGGTAAGCCGTCAGAATCAGTGGAGCCGACCGTGCGCCAGCGTTACCTAGCCCTGTTCACCCTTGTCGCCAGCCTGCCGGCCGGGGCCATGACCTTCCAGACCCGCGTGGAGAACGTCGCCTGGAAAGTCGAGGGTGATCAGTTCGAATGTCGCTTGATCCAGCCGATCGACGGTTTCGGCAGCGGCGAGTTCGTGCGCCGTGCCGGCGAACAACCGACGTTCCAGCTGCGTTCGGACAGCAACGTCCTCGGCGCCGGTTCCGCCACCTTGCTGGCCGCCGCAGCCCCCTGGCAGCCAGGGCGGGGCGATATCAACCTTGGTGCGGTGCACATGGCCCGCACTGGCGTGCTGTTCACCTCCAGCCAGGGGCAGGCCAGCCGCCTGATCAATGGCCTGCTCGATGGCCGTAGCACGGTGGTGCGCAACTACCGGGGCGAGGGTGGCCGGCCGATGCAAGTGCAGGTGATGCCAGTCAGCTTCACCAAGGCCTACAGCGACTACCAACTGTGTGCTGCCAAGCTGCTGCCGATGAACTATGACCAGATCCGTCAGACCCAGGTCGGCTTCCCCGGTGGCGGTATCGAGCTGGACAGCTCGGCGCGCGCTCGCCTGGATGTGCTGCTCGATTATCTGAAGGCCGACCCGACGGTCAACCGCATCGAGCTCAACGGCCATTCCGACAACAGCGGCAACCGTCTGACCAACCGTGACACCTCGCGTCGACGGGCGCTGGCGGTTGCCGACTACCTCAAGGCCCATGGCGTGCCGGAAGAGCAGATCACCGTGCGGTTCCACGGCGAGCGCTATCCACTGGCGAAGAACAACTCTGCCGCCAACCGGGCGCGCAACCGCCGGGTGAACATCCAGCTCGAGCGTGTGACACCGGTCGAGAAACCGCTGGAGAAGCCGGCGCCACCGGTTGCGCCGGCGGCTCCGGCACCCGCGGCTACCGCACCTGCGCCTGCGACGCCTGCGGCCGCTGCCACCCAGCCCGCGCCTGCGAAATCCTGAGTGCGACAGCGGGTCGCGCTCTCGACAATTCCTGTCGCTTTGTCGTCACAAGCTGTCGCCCCATTGTAAATTTTTCGGCAAGGCCGGTAGAATCATCGGCTTTCCGTACAACCCCGTGGAGTGATGGCATGGCGGACGTAAAAAAGGTCGTATTGGCGTATTCCGGCGGCCTTGATACTTCGGTGATTCTCAAGTGGCTGCAGGACACCTACAACTGTGAAGTGGTGACCTTCACCGCTGACCTCGGCCAGGGCGAGGAGGTCGAGCCGGCCCGCGCCAAGGCCCAGGCGATGGGCGTGAAAGAAATCTACATCGACGACCTGCGCGAAGAGTTCGTGCGTGATTTCGTCTTCCCGATGTTCCGCGCCAACACCGTCTACGAAGGCGAGTACCTGCTGGGTACTTCCATCGCCCGCCCGCTGATCGCCAAGCGCCTGATCGAAATCGCCAACGAAACCGGCGCCGACGCCATTTCCCACGGTGCCACCGGCAAGGGTAACGACCAGGTGCGTTTCGAGCTGGGTGCCTATGCGCTCAAGCCGGGCGTCAAGGTCATCGCGCCATGGCGTGAGTGGGACCTGCTGTCCCGCGAGAAGCTGATGGACTATGCCGAGAAGCACGGTATCCCGATCGAGCGCCACGGCAAGAAGAAGTCGCCGTACTCGATGGACGCCAACCTGCTGCACATTTCCTACGAAGGCGGTGTCCTGGAAGATACCTGGACCGAGCACGAGGAAGACATGTGGAAATGGAGCGTCTCTCCGGAGAGCGCCCCGGACCAGGCCACCTACATCGAGCTGACCTACCGCAACGGTGACATCGTCGCCATCGACGGTGTCGAGAAGACCCCGGCCACCGTGCTGGCCGAGCTCAACCGCATTGGCGGCGCCAACGGCATCGGTCGCCTGGATATCGTCGAGAACCGCTATGTCGGCATGAAGTCGCGCGGTTGCTACGAGACCCCAGGCGGCACCATCATGCTCAAGGCTCACCGCGCCATCGAGTCGATCACCCTGGACCGCGAAGTCGCTCACCTGAAGGATGAGCTGATGCCTAAGTACGCCAGCCTGATCTACACCGGCTACTGGTGGAGCCCGGAGCGTCTGATGCTGCAGCAGATGATCGACGCCTCGCAGCTCAATGTGAATGGCGTTGTTCGCCTGAAGCTGTACAAGGGCAATGTCACCGTCGTGGGGCGCAAGTCGGACGATTCTCTGTTCGATGCCAACATTGCGACCTTCGAGGAAGACGGCGGGGCTTACAACCAAGCCGATGCCGCGGGCTTCATCAAGCTCAATGCATTGCGTATGCGTATCGCGGCCAACAAAGGCCGTTCGCTGCTGTAAGCAGCCACGAGCGTACGAAAAACCCGGCCTTGGCCGGGTTTTTTCATGCCTGGGTTTCTGCTTCGGTGGCGGTCCCGGTCTCGTCATCCTGCATGGGCACGGCTGAGAGATGGATACAGGTGCGCGTATCCAGGTTGTACAGCACCCAGCGTCGTTGTCGCCCGTGGGGGCGATCGATCATTCGCAGTACATGGTTTTCGATGATCTTCTGACTGTCGGCTCCGGAAATGGCGATGATCATCGCGCCTTTGCTCCCTGAGACAGGTGTGCGTAAAGGCTTGCGGGCGCTGCGGGCATTGCTGTCAGGTGCAAACAGCGAGCGAGTGTTGAAGTTGAGGGTAAGAAAGAAAAGTACGGTGAGGAAGAACGGGAAGCCCACCAGGAACCAGGTGTACAGGGTCTGGCTGTCTTCGCTGAGGAACGGGAGTGATGCCAGGGCAGACGCTTCGATCACGCCGGCAAAGACAGCGATAAGGGTCAACGGACTGATGGGGTCGCGGTTCATGATGAGGGCCTGGTGATGCTTTGCCCATCTGTAGCGTGTTTTCCCCACTGTAATTAAGCGTGCCTCATTTCCCTCCCTGGCCAAGTCGCCGCGCTCGACGCCTACCTTTATCCAGTGTGTACAGTCGAATTTTCCCGCGTGAAGTGTGACTCAATGGCACTTGGATCCAATTCTTCCGGCTGTTACTTTCTGAATCGTTGCGACGAACCTGTATCTATTACATTTTGTGAAAGGGGTAGTGCGTAGGAAGAGTCTCTATTAATTGTAGGCCGCTTCTTTCGGTGAATTTACCAGGGAAACCGCTGCATAAATAATCGTTATGCTCGGGTGTGGTGGTCTATCGAACTAAAAATAACGTATCAATGGGAATCGCATGAATAAAGTGCTGATCGTGGATGATCACCCGGTCATTCGCCTGGCCGTACGCATGCTGATGGAACGGCATGGCTACGAAGTGGTGGCGGAGAGTGACAATGGTGTGGATGCCCTGCAACTGACGCGGGAGTATCTGCCGGATATTGTCATTCTGGATATCGGGATCCCCAAACTGGATGGGCTGGAAGTGATTGCGCGGATGACGCTGGCGAGCCCGGCGAGCAAGGTGTTGGTACTGACTTCCCAGGCCCCGGGGCACTTCTCGATGCGCTGCATGCAAGCGGGAGCGGCAGGTTATGTCTGCAAGCAACAGGAGTTGACCGAGCTGCTCAGTGCCATCAAGGCCGTGATGTCCGGCTACAGCTATTTCCCCAACCAGGCATTGCACAAGGGGCGCTCGGGCACGGGAGGCGCCACGGAAATGGAGATGGTCGAGCGGCTTTCCGGCCGGGAGATGATGGTGCTCCAGCAACTGGCCCGGGGCAAGAGCAACAAGGAGATCGCCGACAGCATGTTCCTCAGCAACAAGACAGTCAGTACCTACAAGACTCGCCTGCTGCTCAAGTTGAATGCCCGCTCGTTGGTGGACCTGATCGAACTCGCCCAGCGCCATGGGCTGGCCTGAGCCCTATTGAAAAGCCTCCGTTCAGGAGGCTTTTGCATGTCTGCGTTACAGATCGTAGTCGAAGTCGGCCAGCTGTTTCTGCAGGCGTCGCTCCTCGAGCATGTTGTCGATGGTGCGGCGCTTGCTGAGGTTGGTCTTGGCCGGTTCGGCCTGCGGCTCCACGTCGTCGTCCGTACTTTGGAAGTCGTCATCGTTTGCCAAGTCTTCTTTATCGGTGCTCATGCGTCACTCCAAGCCAAAGGGCCATTGGCCGTCCTTATAACGGGAATCGCAGAGCGGGTAAAAAAGATTTTTTCAATCGCCTTGTGCTGTTGTCAGCTATTGCTTCAATCGTCCGAGGTCTTGAACTTGTATTCGCACAGGTCCTCGATTCGGCAGCTGCCACAGCGCGGTTTCCGAGCCTGGCAGACATAACGGCCATGCAGGATCAGCCAATGGTGGGCGTCGAGCAGAAAGTCCTTGGGCACGAACTTGAGCAATTTCTTTTCGACGTCTAGAACGGTCTTGCCCGGCGCGATACCGGTGCGGTTGCTGACTCGGAAGATATGCGTATCGACGGCCATGGCCAGTTGGCGAAAGGCAGTGTTGAGCACTACGTTGGCGGTCTTGCGCCCAACGCCGGGCAGGGCTTCCAGCGCTTCGCGGCTCTGCGGGACTTCACCTGCGTGCAGTTCGACCAGCAGGCGACAGGTCTCGATGACATTCCTGGCCTTGCTGTTGTACAGCCCGATGGTCTTGATGTACCCGCTCAGGCCTTCGACACCCAGGGCGTGGATGGCCTGCGGCGTATTGGCGACCGGGAACAGGCGCGCGGTAGCCTTGTTGACGCCGACGTCCGTCGCCTGGGCCGAAAGGATCACGGCGATCAGTAGTTCGAAGGGGGTGGAGTAGGCCAGTTCGGTCTTGGGTTCGGGATTGTCTTCATGCAGCCTGCGAAAGATCTCCAGGCGTTTGGCGGCATTCATGGGGTCAACGGCTTCCTTGACGGCTAGGGGAGGTGGTCGATGGGCGCAGGTGATTGTACAAGCCCAGCAGCAGGCCGAGCAGTATCAAGGCGCCTGGGGCTAGCGTGGCAATGTGCAGGCCGAGATCGTCGGCGAGCACTTGTCGACAGGCACCCAGGGCAAGGCCGGCCACCAGGAGCCCGCCCAGGCCGCGACACAGTTGGCGATAGCGGTACTGCTGTGGCAGCAACTGTTCGCAGGCCAGGCAGGGCAGGGCCAGTAACAGCGGGTAGGGGGCAAGCTCCTCGGCCAGGGGCAGGGTCCACGCCCGCAGCCCGAGGTGCAGACAGGTTACCAAGCTGGCCGTCATCACAGCGCTCGCCCACAGGCTGGCGCCCTGAGCAAGGTGGCGACGCAGTGGTGCCATCAGCGCCTGATGCAGGCCTGTCAGCAGGCAAGCGCAAAGGCTGATGGAGATCGCCTGGACAATGGTCCGGGTTGCGCCGAGCAGCGGTACCAGGCTGATCATCAGTAGCCAGAACCTGCTCATGGGCGCGCCTCGCCGAGCAGTGCGGGGCGGTGGTCGTCGAAATAGCGCAGCGCATCCTGGATCGCCGCGATGACTGCTCGAGAGGTTACCGTTGCCCCGGCCAGTTGATCGAACGCGCCCTGGTCACGTTTGATCGCCCAGGCCTGCTCGGGTGTATTTTCCTGTGCCCGGCCGATGAACTGGTCGAGCCATTGACGCGCCGGGTCTGCCAGTTGGTCGCCCAGGCCTGGGCTTTCCTGTTGCTCGAGTACACGCATGCCGACCAGGCGGCCCTGGGTGTTGATGGCGATGACCATTTCGATGGCGCCGCCATAGCCCTGGAACCTGTTGTGCAGCAGGATGGCGGTTGGGGCTCCCGCCAGCGTGACGCGATAAGCGGCCAACAGGTGGCTATGGCGCAGGCTGGTATCTGCCAGGGCCAAGGCTGTTTGCAAGGGCTGGTTGTCATAGCTACCTGGCGGCAGCACTGTCAGCCACTGCTGTTCATGCCACTGGCGCTGGGCCTGCGCAATAGGTTTGGCAGTGAAGCGTTGCCAGGCCAAAGTCGTGACAACGGCCAGCACTGCCAGCAGTGACAGGCACGCGGCGCTGCGCCAGCGGGCACTCACGGGCAGGCCTGCTGGCGACGCTCCGCCCAGCGATCCAGGGACGGTGCGGCAAGGTTCATCAGCAGAATGGCGAATGCCGTGCCATCGACAAAGCTGCCCCACGTACGGATCAGGTAGATCAGCAGGCCGGCGCTGGCACCGAACAGCAGACGGGCCAGTGGCTGCCTGCAACCAGATACCGGTTCGGTGGCGATGAAGAACGCGGCCAGCATGGTCGAGCCTGACAGCAGGTGCAGCAATGGTGAGCCATTGGAGTCGGAGCCTGAGCCGTTCCAGCCCAGCAGGCTGAACAGAAACAAGGCGCCGAGCAAGCCGATGGGCGCGTGCCAGGTGAAGACCTTGCGTTGCATCAGAAATAGCCCGCCGAGCAGGAAGGCGAGGTTGACCCATTCGCTGGCGCTCCCACCGATATGGCCAAAGGCCGAATGGCTGGCAAACAGTTCGTCGATGGTCAGGCTGCGGTTATGGCGCAGCACGTCGAGTACCGTGGGGCTGGCCCAGGCATCGATGCGATCGCCGGTACCCAGGCTCAGGTTCAGGCTGTCCAGCAACCCGGCGGTCTGGCCAGGCCAGTGGTTCATCTGCAAGGGGAAGCTCAGCAGGACGAACGCATAGCCCACCATGGCCGGGTTGAACAGGTTGCGTCCCACTCCCCCGAAGGCTTGTTTGCCCAGGCCAATGGCAACACAGGCTGCCATCAGCGGCAGCCACCAAGGGGCGTGAATGGGCAGGGCGGCGGCCAGCAGGACGGCGGTGACCAGCGCGCTGCCATCGCCCAGGGCCGAGACCACCGGCAGCTTGCGCCAGCTCAGCAGCAAGGCCTCGGTGGCCAGCGCCGCGCAACTGCTCAGCAGCAGGTTGATCAGCACGCCCCAGCCATGCAGCCAGAACAGCGCCAGCAGGCCAGGGGTGCAGGCCAGCAGCACCAGTTGCATGGCGCTGCGCAGGCGCGGATCAGGTGGCGGCATGGGCCTGCAGCTCCTCGAGGTATTGCCGGGCAATGTTTTGCAGGGCCGGCAGCAAGACGTCGATGTGTAGAGACAGATTCATTGGGTGAACAGTCCGTTGAGTCCCGAAAACGCCATGGCCATCACCCCGGCACCGATCAGTTGAATAGGCAGGCCGCGTAACGCTGCGGGTACCTCGGCTTGGCGGCTGCGCATATCTAGGTCCGCATACAGCACCAGCGCGAGCCAGAAGCCCAAAGCGGCAACGAGGGGCCACGCCAGCAGGCGCCAGCCGCGCATGTCGTCATGGGACAGTTGCACCAGCAAGCCTAGCACCACGGCATTTGCGCTCAGCAGGCCCGACAGGCCTTGTGTGGGCCAGTCCGGGCGCAGGCGCTGGAGCAGGTTCGGCAGCGCCCAGGCCAATGCCGCCAGCAACGGCAGGAAGACCAACAGCTGAAGGTCCTGCAACTGCAATGGCACGAGCAGTTGTTGGCACAGCCAGGCGCCGATTGGCAGTGCCATGAGGATCAGCAGGGCGGAGCACAGGCCCAGCGCATGCAGGCGCACACGCTCGACCGGCTCTGCCTGCAGGACCAGGTGATTGACCAGCGCGGCGCTGACCAGGACCAGAACGTAGTCACTCATGGAGGTGCCGACGGCGGGACGATGGCGCCATTATCCGGCAGCGGACGGCAGATGCAAATGCCCCGGCCAGGGGGCCGGGGCATATTGGTTGCCTGATTTGGTTACTTGATGCGCTGGCCTGGCTTGGCACCGCTGTCGGGGCTGAGCAGGTAGATCTCCTCGCCGCCCGGGCCGGCTGCCATGACCATGCCCTCGGAAACACCGAAGCGCATCTTCCGTGGCTTGAGGTTGGCCACCATCATGGTCAGGCGGCCTTCCAGCTGGGATGGATCCGGGTAGGCCGACTTGATGCCCGAGAACACATTGCGACGCTCATCACCGATGTCCAGGGTCAATTGCAGCAGCTTGTCGGCACCCGGCACGGCTTCGGCCTTGACGATCAATGCCACGCGCAGGTCGACTGCGGCGAAGGTGTCGAACTCGATCTCGGCCGACAGCGGGTCTTTGGCCAGCTCGCCATTGCCCGCCGGGGCGGTGTTGGCCTCGGCGGCCAGCAGGTCTTCCTTGCTGGCGGCAATCATTGCTTCGACCTTGGCCGGTTCGATGCGGCTCATCAGCGCCTTGAACGGCTTGAGCTGGTGATTTTCCAGGCGCGACTGGTGGTCGTTCCAGGTCAACGGCGCGACATTGAGGAAGGCCTCGGCGTCGCTGGCCAGCACCGGCAGGACCGGCTTGAGGTAGATCACCAGCTGGCGGAACAGGTTGACGCCCTGGGCGCAGATGGCCTGTACCTCGTCCTGCTTGCCTTCCTGCTTGGCCAGCGACCACGGGGCCTTGTCGGCGATCCAGGCGTTGGCGCGATCGGCCAGGGCCATGATCTCGCGCATCGCGCGCCCGAAATCGCGGGCTTCATAGGCCTCGGCAATCGACGGGGCGGCCGCGAGGAAGGCTTCGGTCAGCTCCGGCGCGGCATCACCGGCGACCATCACGCCGTCATTGCCCTTGTGGATGAAGCCGGCGCAGCGGCTGGCGATGTTGACCACCTTGCCGACCAGGTCGGAGTTGACCTTCTGCACGAAATCCTCGAGGTTCAGGTCGAGGTCGTCGACGCCGCGGCCCAGCTTGGCGGCGTAGTAGTAACGCAGGTATTCCGGCTGCAGATGATCGAGGTAGGTGCGCGCCTTGATGAAGGTGCCGCGCGACTTGGACATCTTCGCGCCATTGACGGTCAGGTAGCCGTGCACGTTGACCGCGGTCGGCTTGCGCAGGCCCGCGCCTTCGAGCATGGCCGGCCAGAACAGGGCGTGGAAGTTGACGATGTCCTTGCCAATGAAGTGGTACAGCTCGGCCGTGGAGTCTTCTTTCCAGAAGGCGTCGAAGTCCAGTTCCGGCCGGCGCGCGCAAAGGTTCTTGAAGCTGGCCATGTAGCCGATCGGCGCGTCCAGCCAGACGTAGAAGTACTTGCCAGGCTCGCCCGGGATCTCGAAACCGAAGTACGGGGCGTCGCGGGAGATGTCCCATTCCTGCAGGCCAGAGTCCAGCCACTCGGCGAGCTTGTTGGCCACGGCGTCCTGCAGGGTGCCGCTGCGGGTCCACTGCTGCAGCATGGCCTGGAAGTCGGGCAGCTTGAAGAAGAAGTGCTGGGAGTCACGCAGCACCGGCGTGGCGCCGGAGATTGCCGACTTGGGGTTCTTCAGCTCGGTCGGGGCGTAGGTGGCGCCGCATTTTTCGCAGTTGTCGCCGTACTGGTCCTCGGCCGCGCACTTGGGGCAGGTGCCCTTGATGAAGCGGTCGGCGAGGAACATGCCCTTTTCAGGATCGAAGTACTGGGTGACCGAACGGGTGGCAATATGCCCGGCATCGCGCAGGCGCGTGTAGATCAGGCTCGACAGCTCGCGGTTCTCTTCGCTGTGCGTGGAGTGGTAGTTGTCGAAGTCGACCAGGAAGTCGGCGAAGTCGGCGCTGTGCTCGGCCTGGACGTTGGCGATCAGTTGCTCGGGCGTGATGCCTTCCTTTTCAGCGCGCAGCATGATGGCCGAGCCGTGGGCGTCGTCGGCGCAGACATAGATGCACTGGTTACCGCGCAGCTTCTGGTAGCGCACCCACATGTCCGTCTGGATGTATTCGAGCATGTGACCAAGGTGGATCGATCCATTGGCATAGGGCAGGGCGCTGGTGACGAGAATCTGACGTGGCTCGGACATGGTGGCTCGGCTACTTATCTGGCTACGGGGTAAAAATGAGGGTGATCGGCCACTATAAAGGGCTGGCGAATATATTTCACCCCAACAACGCATCCGCTGACGATTGACGGGTTAGCATAGGCACCTGTTTCGTATTCAGTTTGCCAATGGGAGCCTCCATGAGTGCCGTTACCCGTGCCGCCGTCGAAGGCGTGCTTCGCCAGTACACCGACCCCTACCTGAACCAGGATCCGGTCAGCGCCGGTTGCGTGCGCGCCATCGATATCCAGGGCGGGCAGGTCAATGTGCAGTTGCAGTTGGGTTATGCCGCCGGGCTGTTCAAGGGGGGCTGGGCGCAGGTGCTGCAAACTGCCATCGAGAACCTCGACGGCGTGAGCTCGGCCTCGGTCGGCATCGACTGTGTGATCGCCACCCACAAGGCCCAGGCTCAGGTGCCGGCCATGGCCAACGTCAAGAACATCGTCGCCGTGGCCTCGGGCAAGGGTGGGGTCGGCAAGTCGACTACTGCCGCCAACCTGGCCCTGGCCCTGGCCCGCGAGGGTGCCCGGGTGGGGATACTCGACGCCGACATCTATGGCCCCAGCCAGGGTGTGATGTTCGGCATCCCCGAGGGCACCCGCCCGCAGGTGCGCGAGCAGAAGTGGTTCGTGCCGATCAAGGCCCATGGCGTCGAGGTCATGTCCATGGCCTTCCTCACTGATGACAACACGCCCATGGTCTGGCGCGGCCCGATGGTCTCGGGCGCGTTGCTGCAGCTGGTGACCCAGACCGCCTGGGACGACCTCGACTACCTGGTGATCGACATGCCGCCAGGCACCGGCGATATCCAGCTGACCCTGGCGCAGAAGGTGCCGGTGGCGGGCTCTGTCATCGTCACCACCCCGCAGGATCTGGCGCTGCTGGATGCCAAGAAGGGCGTGGAGATGTTCCGCAAGGTCAACATCCCGGTGCTGGGTGTGGTGGAGAACATGGCGGTGCACATCTGCTCCAACTGCGGCCATGCCGAGCACCTGTTCGGCGAAGGTGGCGGCGAGAAGCTGGCGGCCCAGTACGGTGTCGAACTGCTGGCGTCGTTGCCGCTGTCGATGCTTATCCGCGAGCAGGCCGACAGTGGCAAGCCGACCGCGATTGCCGAGCCGGAGAGCCAGATCGCCATGGTCTACCAGGAGCTGGCGCGGCAGGTGGGGGCACGAATAGTGTTGCAGGAAGCGGCGGCGCCGGCGATGCCGAGCATCACCATCAGCGAGGACTGAGGTTCAGGCAATCATGTGGGGGCGGGCCAGCTCGCTTCCACGATGGTGTGCGGGCGACTGACTCAGGCACAAAAAAACCCGCCAATGGCGGGTTTTTTTTGAAAGCTAGGAAGCGAGATCGACTTAGGCGATCTGAACTTCTTCAGCCTGCATGCCTTTCTGGCCGCGGGTAGCGACGAAAGTAACAGCCTGGCCTTCTTTCAGGGTTTTGAAGCCGTCAGCTTGGATGGCTTTGAAGTGCACGAACAGGTCGTCACCCGACTGAGGGGTGATGAAGCCGTAGCCTTTCTCATCGTTGAACCACTTAACGGTACCGTTTTGACGGTTGGACATGTTTCTGTCTCCTTGGACAAAGTTGATTACGGTCAGGAAGTACCCTGCCCGGGACTGAGTGCAAAGAGAGCAGAAAATTCAGCGATGGGCCGATGATAATCGTGCATCAAACTAGAGATTCTCGGTGTCACGTGCAGCACAGTGGCGCCACCTTAACCCACTTTCCACGACCTGCCAATGGTCAAGGAGCGCTTTGATGAATTTCGGATCGGCGGCCGGTGCAGGCCCCGTCTGGCGCGGGATGGGCAAGGAAACTTTAACCCGCGCGCCGGGACCGGTAAGATGCGCATCTCGTTTTTCACCTTGCACTCTTCAGGACACCCCGCCATGAGCATCAAATCGGACAAGTGGATTCGCCGCATGGCGCAGGAACACGGCATGATCGAACCGTTCGTCGAGCGCCAGGTGCGCGGCGAGCACGACAGCCGGGTCATCTCCTTCGGCGTCTCCAGCTACGGCTACGACGTGCGTTGCGCCGACGAATTCAAGGTGTTCACCAACATCAACTCGGCCACCGTCGACCCGAAGAACTTCGATGCCGGCAGCTTCGTCGACATCAAGAGCGACGTGTGCATCATCCCGCCGAACTCCTTTGCCCTGGCCCGTACCGTCGAGTACTTCCGTATTCCGCGTGACGTGCTGACCATCTGCCTGGGCAAGAGCACCTACGCGCGCTGCGGCATCATCGTCAACGTCACTCCTCTCGAGCCCGAGTGGGAAGGCCATGTGACGCTGGAGTTTTCCAACACCACCACGCTGCCGGCGAAGATCTACGCCAACGAAGGCGTGGCGCAGATGCTGTTCCTGCAGTCCGACGAGGAGTGCGAAGTGTCGTACAAGGACCGCGGCGGCAAGTATCAGGGCCAGCGCGGCGTCACCTTGCCGCGCACCTGAGCCGACAAAGCGCGGGAATTGTTTCCGCGCCCGGCACTCCAACGAGTGAACAGTTCCGGCGCGCATGACGTGCGCCGGCTCTCGTCAGGAGCCCCCCATGAAAATCGATCCCGCAATCAGTGCCAAGCTGGCCGTCCTGCAGCCGAACCAGATCGGATTGCTAGCCTGGTCGCTGCTGGCCCATCCGCCGACACACACGCCACTGCCCATGCGCGCAGGCGGAGTGCCTCACCAGCCTGATCCCGACACGCCCCAGCCGCCGCAGCCTGGCGAGCAGCCACCGATGGAGCCGGGCGAGCCGACCCTGCCCGATGAGCCGCCTCCCGCTCCTGTGGCCTGACGTCGCTCAGTTGCCCAGCAGGTAACCGCTGCGGCAAACCTGCTCGCCTGCCACATGGGCGACCACCATGCCCGCGGTGGCCATGCGCCTGATGCTGCGGGCATAGAGCAGCCCGGCCTGGCTATTGCGCAAGGGCGTTACCCGGTCGCTGAGCGGGTCGATGACCTCGGCGATCAGCGCTCCGGCTTGCAGGTACTGCCCGGGGCTGGCATGGAACACCAGCAACCCGCCAAGCGGTGCCATGACCGGTTCCACCGCCGCCAGCGGCGTGGCCGGATGGCGCAAAGCGGGCAAGGGCGCCGGTTGGCCTTCGATGACGCCGGCGTGGGTCAGGAAGTCGAGGATCGCCTGGCAGTCCTGGGTGGCCAGGGCGTGGCTGACATCGGCCTGGCCGCGCAACTCGATGGTCACCGAAAAACTGCCCAGGGGGATCGGGAAGCGTTTGCCGAAGCGCTGCTGCAACTGCCACCACACCAGGCTGAAACACTCATCGAACGATTGCCCGCCCGAGTCGGTGGCCAGCAGGCTGGCCTGGACGCCCAGGTAGCGGGCCAGCGGTTCGACCTCGGGCCAGGCCTCGGGCGTGGTGTACAGGTGCTCGACGGCTTCGAAGTCGCAATGCAGGTCGAGCACCATGTCGGCGTCGCAGGCCAGGCGCTGCAGGGTCAGGCGCTGGGAGTGCAGCGGCGTGTGCGCGGGGTGGGCATCCAGGCCCCGGCGCAGGTATTCACGGATCAGCGCGAGGTTGTGGGCCGGGTCCTGGGAGAGGTGGCCTTCGATCTGGTCGCCGATGCTGTCCGACAGGTCGACGAACCTGCGGTTGAAGTTCTCGCCGCTTTGCAGCTCGAAGCGCCCCAGTGGCGCGTCCAGCAACACCTGCTCGAGGCCGACCGGGTTGGCCACCGGTACCAGGATGATCTCCTTGCGCAACCGGCCCTGCTGCTCCATGTCCCCAAGCCGCTGCTTGAGATGCCAGGCCACCAGCATGCCCGGCAGCTCGTCGGCATGCAGCGAGGCCTGGATGTACACCTTGCCGGCGCCACGTGGGCCGAAATGGAAGCTGTGCAGCTGGCGGGCGATACCCGGGACAGGGGAGAGCAGGTCGTGGGTCGAGTGGTGCATGGTGGTCCTGATGTCAGCGTTGTAGGGCGAAGGCTGGGATCAAGGATAGAAGCATAACTTCGGGGGCGGCGCACTATTCACATAGGAGAGCGCAAGAGGATGGGGCAGTGACCATGGGATCGAGCACCGCGCGCGGCGCTCGATTTTGCTGGCTCTGGTCTCTGAGACCTATTTGCCAGGCACCAGCGTCAACCGCTGGCTGCCGTAGGCCCGGGCAAAATTCTGCGGTTGCAGCGGCAGGCTGGTGAAGCGGCCCTTGAACCAGGCGTCGAGCCCATCGCTGTAATGGCGGCTGGCCGGATTGCCGGACTGGCCGTTGCTGGTCAGCAGCTGCAGCGGTTCGGTCTGCCCGAAATCAACGATCATCCGCGCCGAGGCCGGCAGTTGGGCGTCGAAGCTGCTCCCCCAGGCATAAGGCGTCAGGGCCAGGGTGCTGAAGTCGCCACCCGCCGCCAGGGGCGCGCGCTCGAGCTTGTCGCCCAGGCCGTGATAGGCCGGTGCCGGCCAGCGGTACTGATGCAGCTTGCCCCACTGCCAGGCGCGGCGGTCGGCGCCGAGTTGTGTGGTGCCGGCATCCACCGCCGCAGCCAGGCTGCGGGCGAGGATGGTGGGCTTGTCTTCTTTTTGCGGCGTGCCGCGATCGTCCCAGAACGGGCTGTCCTCGCGTCCCAGCAGGTGGTCGGCCTGGGCGGAGTAGGAAAGCTTGGCATTGCCGATGAACGCTTGCCATGTCGGGCTGGATTCCGGGCCCAGTTCATCGAGGAAAGTCTGGCGAGTGACCGCCTGGAGGAACAGTTCGTACAGCGCGGCATCGGCCGACACCGGGCTTAGCCGGCCATCGAAGGCCTTCAGCCGCGCCAGGGCGTCGCGAGCCTTGTCGCGCTGGGCGCCAGGCAGGGCGTCGATGGCCTGCTTGAGCGGCTGGGCCATGCCGGGGGCGTCGAACATCTGCTTGAGCTTGTCGGCCAGCAGGGTCACCTGATCGTTCTGCAGAGCCATCAGGCTGCGGCTGTCGTGGCGACCGTTGCCGGCCAGTTGGGCCATGCGCTCGGCGCGCTCGGGGTAATACCAGCTGCTCGACAGCTGCATGCCATAGCCCTTGGGCAGGCTGCGCTGGTTGGCGTGGCCGATGAAGCCGGCGGGCGGGTCCTGATCGTAGGGGTGCAGCATTGCATCGGCGTAACCATCCCAGTCATAGCGCCCGTCCCAGCCCGGCGAGGGCAGCAGGCCCTGGCCTTCACGGCGGTTGGGATAGCGTCCGCTGACCTGCCAACCGATATGCTGGGGCTCGGCGAACACGAAGTTCAGCGCTGCCGCACCGACCTCGCGGGTGCTGTCGAAGGCACGCTCGATGTTTTGCGCGCGGGTCAGGTCGAACAGCGCATCGAGGCTGCGATCATCCTTGAGCAGCGGTAGATGCAGGGCCAGGGCCAGGCTGCCATGCCCCGGCAACAGGGTGCCGTGGCGGGTGTCGTACATCACCTCGCGCTGGGGGCGCTGGCCGCGAACGAAGAAGGTCTCGTTGCGGGCACGCGCCGGTTGCCACTTGCCGTCGGCGAGGTAGGTCAGCTGGGTGCCCTGGCGGCGCACCTGCTCGAGGAACAGGTCCTGGTTGTCGGCCATCACCGCGCTGCTGCTCCAGGCCAGCTTGCCGTTGTAGCCGGCCAGCACGATCGGCAGCCCTGGCAGCGACAGGCCGGCGACCTGATACTTGCCGGTGTGGATCTGCACCGGGCTCAGTGCCCAGGCGGCGCGGCTGTCGCTGGCCAGCAGGCTCTTGCCGGCACGGCTGCGCTGGGGCGACAGCGCCAGGTTGCTCGAGCCGGGGGCACCCAGCAGGCCGAGGTCGGCCAATTGCTGGCCAGTGGCGGTGAGCGCGCCCAGGCCCGGCAGCTGGCTGGCCAAGTTCAGGCCCTTGAGTTTGTCGACTTCGCTGTCGGCCAGGGGTTCGTCCGGAGCGCCGGGCAGCAGCCAGACCAGCTTGTCGGCACCCACCTTCTGCGCCAGGGTCAATGCCGACAGTTCCTCCTGCAGGTTCACCGACTGGCTGAAGGCGTAGAGGCTGAAGATCAGCGCTGAATCCTCGGGTTTCCAGTATTCCGGGCGATAGCCGCTGCGAGCGAGTTCGCCCGGCAGCTTGTCGCGATAGCGGAACAGGTAGGCGTTGACCCCGCGGGCATAGACTTCGAAGAAGCGCTTCAGGCGCGGCGAGGCATCGGCATAGAGCTGACCGGCACTCTGCTTGAGATTGGCCGCGCGCATCAGCCGGTCGATCGCCAGGGCGTCGGCTCCAGCCAGTTCGGCCAGGCGCCCCTGGGCCAACAGGCGCATGGCGGCCATCTGCTCGATGCGATCCCCGGCATGCAGGTAGCCCAGGCTGAACAGCGCATCATGGAAGTTGCCGCTTTCGATCAGCGGCGCGCCCATTGCGTTACGCCGTACCGAGACGTTCTGCGCCAGACCCCTGAGCGGTTGCACGCCGCTGTTGGGCAGGACGCTGTCCTGGTAGCCACCCATCTGGCAGCCGCCCAGCGCGAGCAGGCCAAGCAACGCGGCAGCACTGCCGAGGCGGAGAGGGAAGGGTGGAAGGACGGGGGCGGCCATGGCTGGATTCCTGCAGGGCGTGGCGGGGTTCTGAAAGGCGCTAAGGTAGTGAGCGCGCAGTCGCCGTGCAAGGTGCCGGGGAGCTTTATTTACCAGTGGTCATGCTGGAGCGGGTTGATCATGGGCCAAGCCCGTTCCCGCGACGATTTGCCTGGGAGTGGGCTTGGCCCTGAACACGTGCGCTGACGTTGATCAGGCGCCGTGGCACTTCTTGAATTTCTTCTCGCTGCCGCACGGGCAAGGGTCGTTGCGGCCGACGTCCTTCAGGGCGTTGCGCACTGGCTCCTGATGGCCGTGGTTGCAGTGCGGGCCATGCACATGGCCGTGGTCGTGGTGATGGTCGTGACCGTGATCGTGATCGCAGTCGGGGCCATGGACATGGGGTTGTTGGGTCATTGCAGCGTTACTCCGGTTTAAGATCGCCGGGGATTATCTCACCCCTTTGCCTCAAGTGCAGGTCCCGATGCACGATCAGCCCGGTGGCCAGTTCGCCGCGTAGTTGATACTGCAAGGGTTGTCCGCTTTTGAGCAGCTTTGCCAGAGGCTTGAGGTGCTGCCAGAGATTGGTCCGCACGGTGATCTTGAAGGTGCGCCGGGCATGGCCGCCAACGCTGCGCCACAGGCTGGCCTCGTCTTCGGCCAGCAACAGGTCGCCGAGGTGTACAGAATAGGCCAGGTGGCGGATGAACAGGCGGCTGTCGTTGGGGTTGTCGACGCGCAGGTGCAGAACGAACTCCTGCTGGTGCAGGCGCACCTTCACCGGTTCCACCTCGAGCAGGTGCAACTGTGGTTCGCGCCAGGTATCAGCGCCCCAGCTGGCGCAGCCCGCCAATCCGCCCAGCAGCAGGCTGAGCGAGAGCAGGCGAGCCAGGGTGCGCATGCTCAACTACCGAAGTAACTGGCGCAGCATTTCTTGAACTTCTGCCCGCTGGCGCAGGGGCAGGGGTCGTTGCGTCCGGCCTTGAGGGGCGCGGTCGGGTCGATGAAATACCAGCGTCCGGCATGCTGGACGAATGCCGAGCGCTCGCGGTGCTGGTGATCGCCCTCAAGGTCGTGCCAGCGCGCGGTGAACGTGACGAAGGCATGCTCGGGCTGTCCGCCCAGCACCTCGGCGCCCTCTACCTCCAGGCCCAGCCAGGTGCTCTGCGCGCTCCAGGCCGCCATGGCGGCGCGGTCCAGGCCTGGACGCTGGGCCGGCAGGGTGGTAGCCACCAGGTAATCCACCAGGCCCAGCACATAGGCGCTGTAGCGTGAACGCATCAGCGTCTGGGCATCCGGCGCTGGTGTTCCACTGTGATAGTGCCCGCAGCAGGTATCGAGCAGGTTGCCACTGCCGCAGGGGCAGATCGAGACACTCATTCGGTCACCACCAGTACTTGCCGAAGTTTTCGGGGTTGGCCCAGAACTTGGCATTGAGCCAGTCCGGGACTTGTTTGTAGTCATGCAGATCATAGGTGAACAGGCTCAATACCTGTTCATCGCGCTGGAACTGCTCGCTGGCCGAGAGCGCCAGCGAGTAGAAATCGGTGGGCTGCCAGCCGCAGGCGGTCAGGTCGGCCAGCACTGCGACGCGGCTGGCGTTGAGGTTGCGGATGCCGCCCAGCAGCTCCAGGCCGGTGCGCTTGGGCAGGTGCTCCAGGCAATCGACCAGTACCGCCAGGTCGAAGCGCCGGGCTGCCTGTTCGGCAGGCAGCGGGCCGGGTGCGGCAACTTCGATGCGGGTATCGGGATGGGCGGTGGCGAAGGCTTCCAGGGCAGGGAAGCGGCTGCCCACCAGCAGCAAGTGGCGCGGGGTGAAGCGTTCCAGCAGGGCGGCCAGTGCCTGCTGGGGCGTGCGTTGGGAGAAAGCGTCGGTCATTGCCATTCCTCGTTCAGGTCGCTCAAGACTAACGGTCCCAGGCCAGCGGGCAAAGGGGCGCGCGGCTGCGGCGTGGCTTATTGCTGGCAGAGCGGGAAGCGCCGGTCTTTACTCCCAGAGCATCGGTTTTCTACCGATTCCCCCTAGGAGAAGCAACAAGATGAGCATAGTACGCACAGCGATACCCCTGGTTCTGCTCACCAGTGTGTTGACTGGTTGTGCAGGTTTGCAGAAAACCGACTGGCCGAAGTGTGCTGCCGTCGGGGGCGTGGGCGGCGCGGCCCTGGGCGCGATCGAGAGCTCCAGCTGGGCCGGCTGGGGCGCCTTGCTCGGTGGCGGCCTGGCGGCGGGTTACTGCTGGGCCCATGGCGACGGTGATGAAGACGGCGACGGCGTACCGGACAGCCGCGACAAGTGCCCGGGCACCCCGCGCGGCGTGCAGGTCGACGCCAATGGCTGCCCGCCGGAGCCGGCGCCGGTGGTCGAGGAAGTCGTGGTACAGAAGGAAGAAGTCATCGTCATCCGTGACGTGCATTTCGAGTTTGACTCGGCACGCCTGACGGCCACCGACAAGGAGCGCCTGAACACCATCGCCACGCGGCTCAAGCAGGAAGCCCCGAGCGCGCGCCTGAGCGTTTCCGGCCACACCGACAGCGTCGGTTCCGACAGCTACAACCAGAAGCTCTCCGAGCGCCGCGCCCAGTCGGTGACCAACTACCTGGTCGAAAGCGGTGTGCCACGTGCCAGCTTCGTCTCGGTGGTGGGGGCGGGTGAAACGCAGCCGGTCGCCGACAACGCCACAGCCGACGGGCGTGCCATGAACCGTCGAACCGAGATCAAGATCCAGCGTTGATGGCGACGTGCCCGCGCCTTGAGAAGTGGCGTGGGCACGTCTTTACTCCTGTGTGACCGGTAGCGGCCGGTGACACAGGAGCATTCACCATGCGTGTTTTGTCGAAAGCGGCACTGCCGTTGGTGGTAGCCACGAGCCTGCTGGCAGGTTGCGCCACCCACAGCGATGGCAGCGCGCCCCTCAATCAAAGGACCTGGCCCATCTGCAGCCTGCTTGGCGGCCTGGTCGGTGGCGGCCTGGGTGCCATCGAAAGTTCCAGCTGGGCGGCTGGTGCCGGCGTTGCCGGTGCGATTGCCGGTGGCCTGATCTGTTATGCCCAGGATGGCGACGAGGATGGCGATGGCGTTTTCGACCGCCGCGACCGCTGCCCGGATACTCCGGCCGGTACCCAGGTCAACCATATGGGCTGCCCATTGCCGCAGTATCCAGCCGCCGCACCGCAGCCGGAGCCTGCGGCGACCTCGGAGGTGATCACCCTCGATGATCAGGGCCAGGTGCTGTTCGCCTTCGATTCCGCCGAACTCACCCAAGGTGCACAGCAGCGCCTGCAGGGCTTGCTGCCCAAGCTCAACGACCCCAGTGTGGCCAGTGTCAAGGTGATCGGTTTCACTGACAGCGTGGGCTCCGACAGTTACAACCAGCGCCTGTCCGAGCGCCGTGCCAGCGGTGTTGCCGAGTACCTGATCAGCCAGGGCCTGGCGCCGAACAAGGTGACCAGCCAGGGCCGTGGCGAGAGTGAGCCGGTGGCCGACAATGACACTGATGAAGGCCGCTCACGCAACCGACGGGTGGAACTGCACCTGAACTGACTCCTCTGGCGCATGCCCCGGCAGTAGGGTTACTGTTGCCGGCGCGGTCCGCTCGAACGGACCGTGCCGGCATAACAAAAATCATGGGGGCGGGGTATGAAGTTCATCCTGGGCCTGGGCAAGGCTCTGACAGTGGCGTTCTGGGGTGTGGTGCTGTTCAACCTGTTCATGCCACAGCCATTGCCGCTCAATCTGCTGATCAATGCCGCAGGTATCGTCCTGCTGTCGCTGCATGTGCTCGAGGTGCTGTTCTTCAATGGCAGCTTGCGTGGGCGCAGTCACCGCTGGTTCGACCGCTTGCAGATTCTGTTGACCGGCATCTTCCATGTCATGTCCATCCCCCGGTCGCAGGAGGCGCCGAGCCATGCGTAAACTGATTTTGCTGGCCGTACTGGCCACACCCTTGGCCCAGGCCGAGAGCCTGGAGGTTGCTGCCCATTCGATGCTGCGCCTGCCGAACAAGGCGGCCAGCGTGCACCTGGAGCACCTGCGAGTGGCCGACTCGGCGACCTTGTTGCTACCGGCCAGCCTTACCGAGCTGAAGATCGACCGGCTCGAACTGGGGCGCGATGCGCGCATCGCCATCGCGCCGGCCGAGCGCGACCTGAGCATCGAGGCGTTGACGGCTCGGCTGGGCGAGGGTAGCGAATTCAGTGCGCCAGGGGCGCCCGGAAGCTACGAGCGGCCCGCGCGGCCGGGGCGTAACCTGGATCTGCGGTTGCAGGCGCTGGAAGCGGACCGGCTATCGATCGACGCCCGGGGCGGGGCTGGGGCGCCGGGGTATGTCGGGCTCGACGGCGCCAATGGCAAGCCGGGGGGCTGCACCTGGGGGCAGGCCAGTCGTGGGGCCAATGGTGATGATGGTGGCAACGGGCATGATGGGGCCCCCGGTGGGCGAGTTCGTCTGGCGGTGCCTGAAGGGTTTGCGCAGGAGCGGATTATGGTGCGACTTGATGGTGGTGCGCCTGGTAAGGCGGGGGCTGCCGGGAAGGCTGGGGCAGGTGGGGCTAGTAAGGGGTGTCTGGTTTATCGGACCGATGCTGGGGGGAATGGGCGGCCTGGGCAGGCCGGGCAGCCTGGGTTGGCTGGGGCCTCGGGGGAGTTGATTCTTCAGCGGCTTTGAGTTTTTTTGGGGTGGCGTTGTTTGGTTGTTTGGTTGTTTGGTTGTTTGGTTGTTTGGTTGTTTGATTGTTTGATTGTTTGATTGTTTGATTGTTTGATTGTTTGATTGTTTGATTGTTTGATTGTTTGGTTAGTTGGTTAGTTGGTGTTGAAAGTTGTATGTGCATTCATTTGCGATGTCGACGCTTATTCACCTTTCCGCCCTTACGGCGGCTTACTTTG
>NZ_JBOBDQ010000062.1:0-36509 GCF_050586565.1 Pseudomonas sp. WC1 | reverse complement strand
ACCGTGTTCGGGATGAGTTGACCACTACAAACTGCGCCTATGTCAGGCCGGCTTGGGAAGGTAAATGTTGCTTGAGGAGCTGATGGGGGCTATGGAAAACAGGCGTCCAGAGGCTTCGAGGGCGTTTTAGAGGATGTCATCGGACGCAACGGCAGTTGCCTGGCCTCATTGCGGCAAAAGATTTGAGTTTTGTCAGAGGTGTGGCAAAATGCTAAGTCTTGCTCCATCTGGCTAATGGGGGGGTGTGCGCTATCCTCGAGTGCTGATCGAGATTAGCCTGTAGGCGAATACGGATTAATTCAAGGCAGGTAATTGTGGAAAGTCTAGGTGGTGTTTCTCTTTCTCGTCGTGTTGAGTTTGATCTGTTTATTATTGCTCAGACTATTTGGCGGCAGCGCTTGTTGGTTGCGACTGTGGCGTTGGTTTTTACGGCGATGTGCGTGGTCTATGCTTATTTCCTGGCGACGCCTGTTTATCAGGTAAAAAATATATTACGCCCCGCTTCTCAATCCAGTCTAGATGCGTTGAAAAGAACGGGGCTCTACGACGTTTCTCCTGTGTCGGCACTGCTTCGGTTCGGTGCGGCATTGGAGTCATATGATATTCGTAAGGCATTTTACGAGCAGCATCAAGATCTCTTTTCCCCTTACAAGCGCGCTGGGCTCACAGATGAGCAAGTGCTTCGGATGTTTAACACCGAGATGCTTAAGGTTGTAATGCCTGTTACGGAGCGGGACTTTGGGCAGGGGCGTCTGCAAATCACCATGACCTATCCTGAGGGGGTCGATGGTGTTCGTATGCTCAATGACTACGTCGCATTCGTTGTGAAAGGGGAGGAGGAGGCTGTTCGTCACGATGTCGAGAGTACCCGACGTAGTCGAGTGGAGGGATTGGCCTCCCAGATCGATTCCTTGCAAATGGTGTATGAGCACGAAAAAGCTGCGCAGATTGCTAAGTTGCGTGAGCAAAATATCCTTCGGCGTGCGGTTTTGCAGGATGAGCTGGGTGCACTTCGTGTTGAGCTGAAAACGCAGCGGGCCAATCGACTGCATGAGCTGGAAGAGGCCATTGCGGTGGCCAGGTCTTTGGGGCTTAAGCGCCCAACGACTGCATCGCTCCTGGGCGAGTCGGGTATGGCAGCGGGAGGGAATGTCATTCGCACCGAAATCACCAGTCAGAAGGAGCCGCTTTACTTTCTTGGCACGGACGTGCTCGAGGCGGAGCAAGCAATCTTGCGCAAGCGTGATTCTGATGACTTTACCAACCGACGGGTTGCCGAGATACAGAAAGAACTTCAAATGTTGAGTGTTGACCGGCAGATTGAAGTGCTCCAGCGACGTAAAGAGGACGCTTTGTTCGTGGCGGGGACGAGTGCTAAGCGTACGGAGCAGGCGCTTCTCGGAGCACAGGACTCGACATTGGCGGGGTTGCGTCTGGTGGAGGTTGAGCAACCGGCGCTGGCGCCGTCGGAGCCCATCAAGCCGATGAGGCTGATTTTGATTTCTTTTGGAGCGCTTCTGGGTGTGATCGTAGGCGCTATAATGGCTGTTTTGCGACGTTATGCAGCGCTCAGAAGCGTACCGTTTACGTCTGATAGGCCGAAGATTGTGGAGGCTAGCATCCAGGCACTGAAGGCGGTAGATTGAGTCTTCAGTAGCTCATGGTGCCGGGTGGTTGCAAGCCTATTGCCATCTTTTGGTGAAATGATACGAATTTTCTGATGCTCATCTCGGTGTGTCAGTATTGAAATGAATTAGGGTCAGTGCATGAAGAAAGTATTGGTTACCGGCGCAGATGGTTTTATTGGTTCTCATCTGACAGAGCTCCTTGTTCGAGAGGGGTTTGAGGTCAAGGCGCTCTCCCAGTATAACTCCTTCAATTACTGGGGTTGGCTTGAGGATGTGGATTGCCTGGGTCAGGTAGAGATCCTGAATGGTGATGTGCGCGACCCTCATTACTGTAAGCATATTACCAAGGGTGTAGATACTGTTTTTCATCTGGCGGCACTGATTGCGATTCCTTATTCTTATGTGGCCCCCGATAGTTATGTTGATACTAATGTAAAGGGTACGCTTAATATTTGTCAGGCGGCGCTTGATAATGGTGTTGGGCGCGTGATTCACACTTCTACTAGTGAGGTGTATGGAACGGCTCAGTATGTGCCTATTGATGAAAAGCATCCCATCCAGCCGCAGTCGCCCTACAGTGCGTCGAAGATTGGCGCTGATGCCATGGCGATGAGTTTTTTCAATGCTTTTGATCTTCCGCTGACGATAGCGCGCCCCTTCAATACTTATGGGCCACGTCAATCGGCTAGAGCGGTGATCCCGACTATCATTACGCAAATTGCCAGTGGTAAGAAGGAAATAAAGCTGGGTGATGTGTCGCCTACACGCGACTTTAACTATGTGGCTGATACTTGTCGCGGTTTCCTCGAGCTCGCGCAATGCGAGAAGGCTGTCGGAGAGACAGTTAATATAGGCTCGAATTATGAAATCTCAGTGGGTGACACGCTGGAGCTTATTCGTGAGCTGATGCACAGTGATGTTAAGTTCATTACGGATGAGCAACGCTTCCGTCCCGGGAAGTCCGAAGTTTTCCGGCTGTGGTGCGATAATACAAAAATTCGAAATTTGACCGGGTTTGAGCCCGGTTTTTCGATTCGCCAGGGTCTGCAAGAAACAATCGATTGGTTCACTAAGCCAGAGAATCTGGCTAAGTACAAGGCTGATCTTTACAACGTTTGAGGACTGTCCATGTTCGAAGCGCTTATCGGTTTTGTCCGAGATCAGTACGCGACAAACGATTTCATCCCGCTTCATGCTCCCACGTTCACTGGAGCAGAAAAGCAGTACGTGGTTGAGACTGTAGAATCGACTTTCGTTTCCAGTGTCGGCGCATTCGTTGACCGGTTTGAGCGAGACATGGCTGTATACACCGGTTCGCCTCGTGCTGTCGCGACCGTGAATGGTACTGCGGCTCTGCACATTGGCTTGTTGCTGGCTGGTGTCAAGCCTGGCGATCTGGTTATTACTCAGCCGCTCACCTTTGTTGCGACCTGTAATGCGATAGCCTATTGTGGTGCAGAGCCAGTTTTTATTGATGTGGATCGTCATACGCTTGGCCTTTCCCCCGCCGCTGTTGAGGCATGGCTTCACGAGAATGCATTCCGGGATATCGACGGCGTCTGTCGTACACGCACTGGCGGTCGTGTCCTTCGGGCTTGTGTACCTATGCATACCTTCGGTCATCCTGTTGAGCTCGATGCGTTGCTGGACGTTTGTAGTCGTTGGGGCCTGGCTATGGTGGAGGATGCTGCAGAATCGTTAGGCAGTCTCTATAAAGGTCAGCAGACGGGAACGTTTGGCCTGATCGGTACGCTGAGCTTTAATGGCAACAAAATCATAACGACTGGGGGCGGGGGCATGATACTGGCAGGGGAGGCTTTAGCCGTGCGCGCTAAACACCTCACTACGACCGCCAAAGTGCCACATGCTTTCGAATACATGCATGATGAGGTTGGTTACAATTACCGAATGCCCAACATAAATGCCGCTTTGGGGTGTGCGCAACTCGAGCGTTTAGAGGGCTTCATCGCGTCAAAGCGACTGTTGGCTGAGCGTTATCAGGCATTTTTCTCAGAGACCCCGCTAACCTTTGTAGTAGAGCCGGAGGGGTGCCGTTCCAACTATTGGCTGAATGCTGTTTTGTGCCCAGATGTACAGCAGCGTGATGCATTGCTGGAGTACAGCAATCGTTCCGGTGTTATGACGCGGCCCATTTGGCAGCTAATGACTCACTTGCCAGCATATTCTCATTGCCTGCGCGGAGAGTTGCCGAATGCTCAATGGCTGGAGGAGCGTATCGTTAATCTACCCAGTAGTGTTTTGCCGGAGCATGCAGTTTGAAGGTCAAGGTGGCGATTTTCACTGGGACGCGCGCCGAGTACGGATTGCTGCATAGCTTAATGAGCGATGTTAAGGCAAGTGCTCGACTTCAGCTCCAGGTCGTCGTTGGAGGTATGCATCTGTCCCCAGAGTTTGGGGATACATGGAAAGATATCGAGCGTGATGGTTTTCCAATTGATGCAAAAGTAGAGATGCTACTTTCCTCCGATTCGGATGTGGGGGTCGTCAAATCTATAGGTGTAGGCATCTTGGGCTTTGCCGATGCCCTGGATCGCCTTCGTCCAGACGTGCTGGTGGTTCTAGGTGATCGTTTTGAAGCGCTGGCAATCGTTCAGTCTGCGTTGATTATGAAAATACCGGTCGCACACCTCCATGGAGGGGAAGTGACAGAAGGTGCCTATGATGATGCTATTCGTCATGCGATCAGTAAACTATCCTATCTGCACTTTGTATCGGCCGAGCCTTATCGCCAGCGAGTTATTCAGCTGGGTGAGTCCCCCGATCGGGTTTTCAATGTTGGAGCGATTGGGATCGACCACTTGAAGCGTACCCCGTTGATGGGGCGTGATGAGCTTTCCGAAAGCCTCCAGTTTGACCTCTCGCCACCGTTCTTTTTGGTGACGTATCATCCTGTGACATTAGCGGAAGAAAGTCCGGAGCTCAGCTTCAAGGCGCTGCTGGAGGCATTGGATCGTTTTCCTGAGCATAAGGTGATTATCACCTATCCTAATGCTGACAATGGCGGGCGAGCAATCATCCCGATGCTAGAGGCCTATGCTCATCAATCCGCCGGTCGAGTGCTTGCTATTCCGTCGCTTGGTTTCAAGCGTTACCTGAGTGTTGTAGCGTTGGCCGATGCCGTAGTGGGTAACTCTTCTAGCGGTATCATTGAAGTGCCCTCATTTCACGTGCCGACTGTCAATATAGGCGTCAGACAAAAAGGGCGGTTGGCCGCCAAGTCGGTGTTTGACTGCAAGCCAGAGGTCGAAGCTATAGTAGGGGCGTTACGTCATGTTCTGACGGCAGATTTTGAACTGCTTTGTCAGTCAGTTGTAAACCCCTATGGATGCGGTGATGCTTCGAAGCAGATTGTGAGCGCTCTTGAGTGCTTCCAACCCGCCACCATTGTCAAGCCATTTTACGACTTGAGTTAAATTATGAAATTATCGAGTGACCAATCAGTCTTCGTTATTGCTGAAGCCGGTGTCAATCATAATGGCAAGCGCGAGCTGGCATTTGAGTTAATCGATGCCGCTGCGCGGGCAGGTGCGGATGCGGTAAAGTTCCAGACGTTCGATGCCAAGCGGCTTGCTTCGAAATCGGCTCCAAAAGCTAAGTATCAAACACGTAGTACTGACGCCGATGAAAGCCAGTTGGCGATGCTGAGACAGCTCGAACTGCCCCAAGAGTGGCATTATGAATTGCAAGCATATGCGCGATCCCAAGGCATTCAATTTCTTTCTACAGCGTTTGATACGGGGAGTTTGAAATTTCTGACTGAAATGGATTTGCCCGTATTCAAGGTGCCCTCCGGTGAGTTGACAAATGGCCCTCTACTGTGGCAGTTCGCCAAGACTGGAAGGCCGTTGATTCTTTCCACTGGAATGGCAACGCTGAGCGAGGTAGAGCAGGGGCTTGCTATTGTAGCGCATGCGTTGAATGGTGATTCTGAGCCTGGTTGCATGGAGGAAGTCTGGCGCAACTGGAGTCTGCCTTCCAGTCGACTTCGGCTGCAGGGGCATGTCACATTGCTTCATTGCACCTCCCAGTATCCGACTCCGCCCGAAGAGGTTAACCTCTTGGCAATGGATACACTTAGAGCTTTTGGGCTCGCAGTAGGCTATTCGGATCACACAGAGGGCTGTCTTATCCCCATCGCTGCCGTGGCTCGAGGAGCTACAGTGATAGAAAAGCACTTCACTATTGATCGAGGCCTACCAGGACCTGATCACAAGGCATCGTTGGAGCCCCACGAGCTGAGTATGATGGTGAGCCAGATACGCTCATTGCAACTGGCGCTGGGGGATCCCTGTAAAGCACCACAACCCAGTGAGTGGGACACCAGAAAGGCTGCGCGCCAGCAGGTAGTTGCAGCTCGAGATATTGCTGCCGGTAGTGTTATCTCGAGAGACGATCTCACTACTGCTCGTAGCGGCTTCGGATTGCCGCCTACTATGTTGTGGGAGCTGGTGGGCAGCACGAGCAAACGGGCCTTTTTGGCAGGTGAGACTCTGGAAAAATGAAGCCGTTCGCCCATGAGGACATGCCGCTGGTCCTGCTTGGAGCAGGTGGGCATGCAAAGGTGCTAAGGTCACTGATCGATGTTTCTGGGCGAAAGCTCCTTGGGGTTTGCGATCCTAGTCTTGTCCATGCAGGCACGAGTCTCTGGCGAGGAGTCAAGGTGCTAGGAGGAGATGAAGTGCTCGATGGGCTCGACATCTCAAGTGTTGGGTTGGTCAATGGCGTCGGCCAACTCGTTGGCAAGGACCTCCGCCAGCGCATCTATGATAAGGCTCGGGCTTTAGGTTTCGTTTTTCCGCCGCTGATTCATCCCAGTGCATGGGTAGACGAATCGGTCGAGTTAAGCGATGGCGTCCAAATCATGGCGGGGGCCATTGTTCAGCCGGACGTGCGAATAGGGGCGAATTCGACTATCAATACGCGGGCTAGCCTAGATCATGATTGTACCATCGCTTCGCAGGTCCACATTGCCCCTGGGGTTGTTCTGTGTGGTGGCGTGACGGTGGCTCATGGCTCATACGTCGGTAGCGGTGCCACGGTTACACCAGGTGTTGTAGTTGGCGAACATGCAGTGATTGGTGCAGGCACGGTTGTCGTGAGAGACGTGCCGCCTCGCAGCGTCATCAAAGGGCCTTCGGTTTACCCTCGCCCGTTGCGGGAAGGCTGATTTTTCTAGAGAAGGAATGCAATGAAGCAGTGGGAAAAAACGCTTATCAGTCCTGGTTGCACTATTGAAGAGGCGATTGCGACTCTAGATCGTGTTGCTGTTCGTATTGTGATGATTGTAGATGGTCACCGGCAGCTTCTGGGAACTCTCACTGACGGAGATGTAAGGAGGGCACTGCTTAAACAGTGTCCCTTGAACACGCCTGTGCATCAAATCATGTGCACGACACCACGTACTGCTGAGCGCGATTGGGGGAAGGATCGCATCCTGTCAGTGATGGAAAAGTACTCGCTTTTACAGTTGCCTGTGCTGGATGAGCAACGAAGAGTCATTGGCCTGCAAACACTGCATGACTTGCTGAATAAGCCCCGATTAGATAATCCGGTTTTCTTGATGGCCGGTGGTTTTGGTACCCGTTTGCGACCATTGACCCAGCACTGCCCAAAACCTTTGCTCAAGGTCGGAGAAAAACCCATCCTTGAAATCATACTTGAACGGTTTATCAGTGCTGGGTTCCATCGTTTTTTTATTTCGACGCATTACATGCCGGAAATGATTCGAGAACATTTCGGTGATGGAAGCCAGTGGGGAGTTGAGATCCGCTATGTTCATGAAGAGCAGCCTCTAGGCACAGGAGGGGCTTTGGGCCTCCTGCCTCAGGACGAAATCGACATGCCTCTATTCCTGATGAATGGCGATTTGTTGACAACCCTCAATTTCCTGAATTTATTGGATTTCCATGAGGGCAATGGTGCCGTAGCGACCATGTGCGTTCGAGAGTATGAATACACTGTACCCTACGGTGTAGTTGAGAGTGAAGGGCACCGGATTCGATCAATGGTTGAGAAACCGGTTCACAAGTTTTTCATTAATGCGGGGATCTATTTGTTATCTCCTGAGCTTGTGAAGAGCGTAAGACCAGGCACGCATATTGACATGCCAACATTGCTTGAACAGCAGATTGCGCAGCAACATCATGTGAATATGTTCCCTGTCCACGAATATTGGTTGGATATTGGTCGTATGGAAGATTTTCAGCGTGCCCAGCAGGAATTTTCGAGCTTATGACCATTCCTGAGCGTTTTGTCGTCGTGGGCAGTGGGAGTATTGCTCGCCGCCATATGAGCAACATTCGCGCCACCTATCCCGAGGCCTCGATACAGTGTGTTTCCGCGTCGGGTCGTGAGCTGAATATCTCCGAACTTCCGGAGAGTGTCATGGCTTGCCCGTCCCTGGCTCATGCCATTGAAGGCGGGCCGGGTTATGCCATTATCGCATCTCCCGCGCCACTTCACGTTACACAAGCGGCGCTACTATTGTTTGCGGGTTTCACGGTACTAGTGGAAAAGCCTCTGAGTGATTCCCTGATCAACTTCAGAAGCCACGCGGAAACTTTGCGTCTTTATAATGACAAACTCGCAGTGGCCTACAACTTGAGATTCATGCCGTCTGCGGCTGTGGTCAAGGCTGTTGTAGAAAGCACAAGCTTAGGCTCTATTCTCTCTGTCTCGAGCGAGGTGGGCCAGTACCTTCCTGATTGGCGTCCAGGTAGTGATTATCGGAAGAATGTTTCTGCGCAGCGAGCGCTGGGCGGGGGCGCACTGTTGGAACTGAGTCATGAGCTCGATTATTTACAGTGGTTATTTGGACGGATTGAGTCTGTTTATTGTCATGCGCGGACATCCGGTCGTTTACAGCTTGATGTCGAGGACACTGTAGATGCACTGATGAGAACCCAAGAGGGTTACATCGTGAATTTACACATGGACTTCCTGCAGCGAGCGCCTGTTCGGCGGTGTAAGATCGTAGCGGAAAATGCGACGCTGGAGTGGGATATCCTCGAAAATCGAGTTGTATTGAGAAACGGTGGTGGGGTAGATAGCGTTCTTCATGATGATCCGGAGTATGACCGTAATCAAATGTATGTTGACGAACTGAATGCGTTCGTTGATATGGCACATGGCAGGCGGGCACCTTGGGTTACCTTGGAGCAAGGCATTGAAACTCTCAGGCTCGTAGAGGCGCTAAAACAGTCCTCTACAACAAGTTCTGTCATCGTCATGAGGGAGTTTCAATGACTAGGGTATACGCATTCGTTTTTGCACGGGGAAACTCCAAAGGGTTGTCCGGAAAAAACATCAAGCTCCTTGGCGGCAAACCGCTGCTGGCAAGATCTATTGAGGTTGCCAAAGCGCTGCCTCAAATAAGCAAGGTATTTGTATCCACTGACTGTGAAGCGATCGCCTCTGTCGCCAGGCAGTATGGTGCAGAAGTCATTGAGCGCCCTGACGAACTGGCAACCGATCATGCCTCTGAGTGGCACGCCTGGCAGCACGCAATACGCTACTTAGAAAGTAGAGGTGAACACTTCGACCTTTTTGTGAGCTTGCCGGCTACCAGCCCGCTGCGTAGCAAGGAGGACGTGTTACGTTGTCTTGAGGCTGTAAAAGCTGAGGTTGATGTGGTGGTTACCGTTACCGAAGCGGCACGGAGCCCATATTTTAATATGGTGGTGCGTGATGATGAGGGACTCAGCTCTCTCGTGTGCGCTGATAGGACATTTCATCGTCGTCAAGATGCACCAAAAGTCTATGACATGACCACGGTTGCTTATGTCGTCCGGCCTGAATTTGTTCTTCAGCAAGAAAAACTTTTCGCAGGTACTGTCAGTTCAGTTATCGTTCCGCGAGAGCGGGCTGTCGATATAGACGATATCTATGATTTTAAATTGGCCGAGATATTTCTCGCGGAAGCGGAACTGAAGAATGTTGAATAATAAGAAAATTCTGGTAGCAGGCGCTGCTGGATTGTTGGGAAGTAGCTTGGTATGCCGGTTGCTGGACGAAGGTGCCCAGGTTGTGGCTGTCGATCTGGAGGAAGCGCGACTGCTTGATCGTTTGAGCGCGTCCGGCTATTCAACCAATCCGGGATTGACAGTATGCGCCATGGACATTGGCAGGAAAGCCGATGTTGTTGATTTTTTCAGTAATACCCGTGGGCTGGATGGCGCAGTAAACTGTGCCTACCCGCGCAACAAGCAGTACGGTCGAGGCTTCTTCGAGGTGGAGCTGGAGGACTTTAATGATAATGTTTCGATGCACCTTGGTTCGTCATTCTTATTTATTCAGGAATGTGCGCGCTACTTCAAGCGGAGTCAGCGGGAGTTTTCGCTTGTAAATATTTCGTCCGTATATGGTGTCATTCCGCCGAAGTTTGAAGTATATGAAGGGACGCCAATGACCATGCCGGTGGAGTACGCCGCGATAAAGTCGGCATTGATCCACCTGAGCAAATACGTGACCACATTTGTTGCTGATAGCCGTTTCCGCTCTAATTGTGTAAGTCCGGGTGGTATTCGCGATAAGCAACCTGAGGCGTTTCTGAGTCGATATAAAAGTTCTTGTCTGGGGAAAGGAATGCTGGATATCGAAGATGTGCTTGGAACTATTGTGTTCTTGCTCTCTGATCAGTCGCGCTATGTGAATGGGCAAAATATTGTAGTAGATGACGGCTTTACATTGTGACCGTCCAAGGTTGAGCCTAATGAGTCGCATAAATAACACACCTGAGCTTGTAATATTGCGCAAGGATGTTCTGCGTAAATGATACTAGTTACCATACTGTTTATATTGTTTTCCTTTGTTCTTTTCAGGAACAAGAGGATCATATGTCCGTCTAATGTCGTCTTTGGTAATTATTTTTTATATCTAGTATTTCCCGCGACACTCTTTTATGTCCTGGAGTGGTTGTCTTGGGATTACGTATTGCCATGGGGGAAGATGAACGATTGGAGCAAGGTTTCGCAGGAGGCGATACTTTCCTATTTATACGTTTTTACCTTGTTTTTCTATTTTGTTCGGTTGTTGGAAGTGTTGCTGGACAGTGTCGAAAAAGTGGATGTTGTCTACAGTTATCGGGCGAGGCCTTATGCAATATTTGTTTGCGCGCTTGCTTTGCTGTTGGGCTGTTTCTATTTTCTCCAGGTGACAGGAGGGTTGGAAGCCTGGGTGGGTGACTATAGCGAAACTTACCTTTCGAAGAAAAAGGGATATGGGGTCGTTAATTATCTACTTATCATGTGGTCCAATTTCCTGGCTTTTTGGCTTGGGTTCTATTGCCGTACTACGGGGCGCCGCAGTGTGGTGCTTTTTGTGTTTGTGGTAATGGTGCTTGCCTTCTGTGCCTACTTGCAGGGTGTCAAGAGCAGAATATTTCTATTTGGAATCTTCTTTAGCCTCCCTTGGTTGGCTGTTGCCAGGCTTAACCTTCGGCAAGGTGCGTTTTTGTTCTTCGGTTTTGTTTTTTTGTTTTCTGGGGCCATGTATGTGCGATCCAATGGCTTTTATAGTACGCCGGAGATGTTGCTTGAGTACTTCTTGACTTACTTTAATACTATATTTCTGCATGATAGTATTTTGAGGGATATGTCACCCGAGTACTTCATGACCATGGGGTATCCTGTTAACAAGTGGCTGACGTTTGTCGGTGTCCCTTCGCCTGACTATCTTCATGACATTAGTCGGTGGCTGACTTCTATTTATTTTCCATCGCAATGGTTTGACGAGTCTGCGACTCAGCAGTGGCCGATTGAGACTGAGTTGTATCTAAACTACGGTGCATACATATTCTGGTTTATTCCGATTTTCGTCTATTCGGTCTTCATCTGTACCCTGTATGCCCTTAGGTTTAAAGGTGGTCCGGTTTTCTTGTTTATCTTCATGTCTGAGATTTTCTTGTTTTTGAGTATGTTCAGAGGCAGTATGCTGCAGTGGATTGCGTTGTTTAATTTTGGCTTTTATATATTTATCATGTTAGCCCAGCGTGTGATGTTCACCAGGTCTGCTACCGCCTAGGGTCTGTACGAAATATGTCTGCGCGAAGGCAAGACAAGGCGAAACGGGGGAGGAAGTGGAGTGTACTGGAGTACATGAGCATTCCGAGCCCCGTTTCAACGTAGTATGGGCGAGTGCAGATACATTTCGTACAGGGCCTAGCTGACTGAGGGCGTGATCAAGATTAGGATGGGGTGTGAGCGTGTATAGGTTTGTCAATATTGGGTTGCGCGCTGTTACATTGCTGAGTAAGTTTTTGCTGGTGTTTTTTTTGGCGCGATATCTAGCAGCTGACGCTGTCGGGATGTATGGGTTGTTGGCTGCAACGATTGGCTACGGTATATATGTAGTTGGTTTTGAATTTTATACCTATGCCAATCGTGAGTTGATAGGGTTGCAGCCGAGTCAATTATTATGTGTGATTCGCGATCAGTTTGTACTATATGCCATTATCTATCTGTTTTTTTTACCAGTCCTAGGGTTTGTCTTCCTTCAGGGTTGGCTTCCGTTCGAGTATTTTTTCGTTTTTATCATTCTGCTGTTGTTTGAGCACGTCGCTCAAGAGGCCAATCGGATTCTCGTGGCCATTTCCAGGCCGTTGCTGGCTAGCGTAGTTTTGTTTGTTCGAAGCGGTATTTGGTGTTTTATCGTTATCGCCTGTATGGCATGGGATTCGGCTTTTCGCAATCTTGGCTTTGTACTTTTAAGTTGGCTTCTGTGTTGTGTTATTGCTTGCCTCGTTGCGGCTGTATCAGTTTTTCGAGTGTGTGGGGTAATACAGTGGAGGCCTATCAGATGGGCATGGGTGAGGCGAGGTGTATATGTCGCAATCCCATTCCTGCTTGCGAGTCTGGCGATTAGAGGTATATATACGTTTGATCGTTATTGGGTTGAGCACCTGGCCGGTTTGGAGGTCTTGGGTGCTTATACTTTGTACGTTGGCATATCAACTGCAATCCTTTCGTTTCTGGACGCTGGAGTTGTAGTTTTTTTCATGCCGCGGTTGGTGCACGCGGTCAAGATGCGTGATTTTCCAGCGTTTCGAAGCGGAATGCGCTCATTGGCATCGAATGTCGTGATCGTCGTGCTTGTGCTGGCAGTGCTATGCTGGGGCGGGAGTTTTTTTGTCGTCAACTGGTTGTCTTCACCTGTCTACAGTCAGCAACTCAATATCTTGTATTGGTTGCTGCTGGCAAGTGTCTTCTATGGGTTGAGCACTGTTCCGCATCTCGGGTTGTATGCATTGGGGAAAGATCGGCATTTGATGTACTCTCAGTTGGTTGGTTTGGCGGTCTTCGTAGGTGTTTCCTATGCGTTTGGTACTACGTTTGGTGCTGTCTCGGTGGCCTGGGCGATGGCATCGGCATTTTTTGTTGTATTGCTTTGGAAGAGCGTGGTGTACTTCAGTCAACTTAATAAGGTGGTCTGATTTCGTGTTGTGTATATTTATAGTTAATCGTGCGGGGCGGGTGAATAGGTGTGGCTAGAATAGAAAAAAAACTGCTCATCGAATATCTGTTAGCTACTAAAAACGAAATTGCAGTTGATCGTAGTGTTTACGCGCTTGCTGGTATTTTACCTGAGCAGCTGGGTTGCGCGCCTCGACCCAGTAAATTGCTGAGTGTTAGTCGTCGGAGCTTGCTGCTGAGCACTGCCATGAAAGCGATTCGTGTCCTGTGGAGTAATGGGGGCGCGGTTTTATTTTTTATGCTGCAATGGCGGGCTCTACGTTCGAAAGTTGCCAAGGAAATAGTGGCTGAGCCGCCTAGGTGTGATTGCTATACCGTCTGTTATTCATCCCGTGCTATGGATTTAATAACGCCTCAGCTGCTTGGTCAGGAACTCCATAAAATAACCTTGCCCTGGATAGAGTCAAGGCATGATGGTGGCAGCACGTTGAGCGTTCTGAAATTGCTCAATCAAAGTGATTTGAGAAATGCTTTTATCCATTCGGTGGTGGCCTCGCGAAAGTTAAGGGCATCAAAAAAATATTCCTGCTGGTCATTACAGAGCTATACAGCCTTCCGCTGGTTTTGTGTCAGGTTGGCCTTGAGACGGCTCAGCGCAAAAAAACTAATAATTTCTGAGCACTATGATCGATGGGCAGTTCTGTCTGATCGCGTGGTCTTGGAGGCCTGTAGAAATGATTTTAGTGATGACTCTGGCCTGGTAATGGTTCAACACGGTGCGTTGGTCTCCTTAGGGAGTAACAAGCTATCTGCCTCCAATGAGTTTTCGGTGAAGCTGGCTTATCGCTTGCGAAGTGTTACTAGGCTCTATGCGTTCAATGAAGATGCTGTTGCCACGTTCGAGACGTCTATTCTGTCAGCTCTTTCCCCACGTCGTGCGGTCGGTGCGTGCTTTTACTCACCCGCATTAAAGTTGGCCAAAGTCGCGCCTACAAGCTTGCCGTCACTCTTGTTTGTAGGGCATCCGTTGTGTGAAGAACTGCATATTCAGATCCTTCAGGCGATAGGACCGGAGGTCCAGAGTTTTTATAAGCCACACCCCGCCAACCCAGCAACGAAGCGTATTGGCTCGATTGGGTGGAATGTGATCACGCAAAAAGATGTTTTTCCTGATGTCGACCTTCTCATATCATACCCCTCCACTTTGGTGGCAGAGTACGAAGGGATGCACATTCCTGCTATCATCCATCCCCTCAACATGCCTCCCGCAGAGGCTGGCGAACTGATTGCATCGATCAGGCGAAGCATCGCCTTGGCAGCTAAGCGCTAGGAGGCGCACACGGATGACTGTTTTTCGGGGATACGAGCAGTGACTAGTAGCTACAAGATTTGCACACGTTGCATCATGGACACGTCCGATCCCAATATTCGTTTTGATGATCGTGGTGTTTGCGAGTATTGTCAAAACTTTGACGATCAGATTCTGCCGAACTGGCATACCGACCAGCGCGGCGAGGCAGAGCTCCAGCGCCTCGCCCAGCTGATCAAGAAAGACGGCCAAGGCAAGGAGTTTGATTGCATCATTGGGCTCAGCGGTGGTCTGGACAGCTCCTATGTCAGTTACGTTGCGAAAGAAAAGATGGGCTTGCGGCCGCTGCTTTTCCATGTCGATGCGGGCTGGAATACTGACCAAGCTGTGGGGAATATTGAAAAGCTGGTTGATGGTCTTGGTCTGGAGCTCTATACCGAGGTGATCAATTGGGAAGAAATGAAAGATTTGCAAACAGCATTTCTTAAATCTCAGATTCCTGATCAGGATCTCCCGCAGGATGCGGCGTTCTTCTCGGCGCTCTATAAATTCGCACGCGCGCACAAGATTAAATATGTGCTCACGGGTGGTAACTTCTCGACTGAATGCTGCCGAGAGCCTGAAGAGTGGGGCGGCTACCCAGGTATCGATAAGCGTTTGTTCAATAGTATTCACGGGCTATTCGGTGGGCGGGCAATGAGGTCGTTCCCACTTGTCGATATTTTGATGTATAAGATTTTTTATCGGTACGTACTTGGGATGCAAGTTGTCAGGCCACTAAACTTGGTGCCTTACATTAAGAAGGAGGCGGAGGAGACGCTTGAGCAGCTTTATGGTTGGCAGCCTTTCCAGCACAAGCATCATGAGTCACGGTTTACTCGTTTTTATGAAGATTACTGGATGCCCAGGAAGTTCGGCTATGAAAAGCGTCGTGCGCATTTCTCCAGCCTGATCATGACAGGGCAGATGACGCGTGAAAATGCGCTTGAGCGAATTGCCAGGCCAGAGATGGATCAGCAATTTCTGGCGAGCGAATTCGAGTATGTCGCCAACAAGCTGGATCTGTCTGTTGAGGAGTTGCAGACTATTTTCGAAGGCGAGAACAAGACATTCCGAGACTACAAGAATAAGCACTTTTTGATCGGGGTGGGCGCCCGGGTAATGAATATGCTGGGGCTTGAAAGAAGGCTGTTCAGATGATAACCATCATTGATTATGGGCTGGGCAACATTCAAGCTTTCGTCAATGTCTATCGGCGCTTGCATATCCCGGTGCGGGTAGCGAGTGATCAAGATGCGCTAGCCGGGGCGAAGAAGCTGATTCTTCCTGGCGTTGGCGCCTTTGATCATGCGATGCAGCGCTTCAATGATTCGGGTATGCGAACTCAGGTGGAGGCGTTGGTTCATCGCGATAAGGTACCGGTGCTGGGTATTTGCGTTGGGATGCAGATGCTTGCCGATAGTAGTGAGGAGGGCACATTGCCGGGCCTTGGCTGGGTGCCTGGGAAGGTTCGTTCATTTCGTTCCGTCGCCGGGCTGGAGCGCATGGCCTTGCCGCATATGGGATGGAATGATGTCAATCCCGTTGGTACGTGCCCGCTATTTGACGATCTCGAGGATCACATTCGCTATTATTTCCTGCACTCCTTTTATTTCGAATGCCAGGATCCCGCGCATATTATCGCACAGTCTCAGTATGGGTTGGGCTTTAGTTGTGCGGTGGCGGCAGATAATGTCTACGGTGTCCAATTCCATCCTGAAAAAAGTCATCACTTTGGGGTTGGTCTTCTGAAAAAATTTGCGGAACTCTGACATGCTGAGGCCTCGTATAATTCCCTGCCTGTTGATGCAGGACGGCGGGTTAGTCAAAACGGTACGTTTTAAAGACCCAAAGTACGTAGGGGATCCAATTAATGCCGTAAAGATTTTCAACGAAAAAGAAGCGGATGAGCTGATCGTTCTTGATATTGACGCTACTGTTAATGGCCGTGCTCCCGATCACCGGAAAATCGCTAATCTGGCAGCAGAGTGCAGAATGCCGCTGTGCTACGGTGGTGGTATCCATACTCCTGAGCAGGCGCGCGCTATTATCGCGTTGGGTGTCGAGAAAGTGGCCATCAGTGCGGCGGCTATTGAAGATACGAGCTTGGTTACTCGCATCGCCGAAGAGATCGGAAGTCAAAGTGTCGTGGTGGTCCTTGATCACAAGCAGCGTATGTTGAGCAAGCAACACGATGTCTGGACACACAATGGCACACGGAACTCCAAGCGGAGCCTCCTTGATGTGGCCAGAGAAATGGAGGCAGCTGGAGCGGGGGAGATTGTAATAAACTCCATTGATCTTGATGGCCGGATGAAGGGTTATGACGTTACGCTTGCTACCCAGCTGAGAAGTCATGTAAATATCCCTGTCACCATTCTGGGCGGATGTGGATCCTTGCAAGACATGCATAGCCTCGTTGCTGCCTGTGGGGTTGTCGGGGTCGCGGCTGGTAGCTTTTTTGTGTTTAAGGGGAACTACCGAGCTGTGTTGATCAGTTATCCGAGCGCAAGGCAAAAAGACGAAATGATTTTTTCAGCCCTTGATCAACGGTAGTGCTGGGATCGTCTGCATTCAATTCGGGAATAATTATGTTTAGCGGAAAGAAACTTCTCATCTCTGGCGGTACCGGTTCCTTTGGCAACGCGGTGCTCAAGCGCTTCCTCGATACGGATATTGCTGAAATCCGCATTTTCAGCCGTGATGAGAAGAAGCAGGATGACATGCGTAAGCGCTACGCTAATAGCAAATTAAAGTTCTATATCGGCGATGTGCGAGATTATCAAAGCATCCTTAATGCTACCCGTGGTGTCGATTATATATTCCATGCCGCTGCACTGAAACAGGTGCCCTCGTGCGAATTTCATCCGATGGAAGCGGTCAAGACCAACGTGATTGGCACCGAGAACTTGCTGGAGGCCTCGATCCAGAACGAGGTGCGCCGCGTTGTTTGCCTCAGTACCGACAAAGCGGTCTATCCGATCAATGCGATGGGTATCTCCAAGGCCATGATGGAAAAGGTCATGGTTGCCAAGTCGCGAAACGTTGACGAAAGCAAAACAGTTATTTGCGGTACACGCTATGGCAATGTAATGGCCTCGCGCGGTTCTGTCATCCCGTTGTTTGTCGATCAGATCAGGCAGGGGCAGGCGCTTTCGATCACCGATCCGAATATGACCCGCTTCATGATGACGCTTGCCGATGCGGTCGACCTGGTGCTGTATGCTTTTGAGCACGGTAACAACGGTGACCTGTTCGTCCAGAAGGCCCCGGCAGCGACTGTGCAAGTGTTGGCTAAGGCGTTGGCCGAATTGATAGGCCAACCGGATCACCCTATCCAGGTAATTGGTACTCGCCACGGCGAGAAACTATACGAAGCGCTACTGAGCCGTGAAGAAATGGCGTGCGCCGAAGACATGGGCAATTACTTCCGGATTCCACCTGATCTGCGCGATCTGAATTACAGCAAATTTGTCGAGCACGGTGAAGAAAAAATTTCTCATACCGAAGACTATAATTCGCATAACACCGAACGCCTTGATATCGCAGGCATGCAAAAGCTGCTGTTAAAGCTGGACTTTATTCGTGCCATTCAGCGTGGTGAGCACGCCACGCCGGAGGAGTGACTGATGAAGGTCCTGATCACGGGTGTCAATGGTTTTATTGGCAAGAACCTGGAAAGTCATCTACGAGAGCGTCAGCATGTTGAAGTGCTGCGCTGCGTGCGTGATGACCTGTGCGGTCTGAGAGCCCAGGTGGCTGAGGCAGACTGTATTTTCCACTTCGCGGGGGTTAACCGTCCTCAGGATCCCGCCGAGTTTACGCGTGGTAATAGCGATTTTACCCAAGTGCTCTGTGATGCGCTCCGCGATTGTGGAAAATGTATACCCGTAGTCTATAGCTCTTCGATACAAGCCGACCGTGATAACGCTTACGGTAACAGTAAGCGTGCTGCCGAAGCTGCGTTGCAGGTACTCGCTTCTCAGCAGGCAATACAGTTGCACGTCTTGCGTTTGCCTAATGTGTTTGGTAAGTGGGCGCGGCCAAACTACAATTCTGCGGTCGCTACCTTCTGTCACAATATCGCCCGAGATCTGCCGATTCAGATCAATGATAAACAGGCCCCTCTGGAGTTGGTGTACATTGACGATGTCGTACGTCATTGCCTGGCGATTCTCGATGGCGCAGTCATTGACGGAAATACCCAGGTTCAGCCTGTCTACTCGACGACGGTGGGTGCGCTTGCCGAGCAGTTGCTGGCCTTCCGCGATAGCCGTACCACGCTGGTGACCGAGCGCGTGGGTACAGGCCTCGTACGCGCGCTGTATTCCACCTACCTGAGCTACTTGCCCGAGCAGTCCTTTACTTACGAAGTGCCCGCGCACAGTGACCCTCGCGGTGTGTTTGTGGAAATGTTGAAGACACCGGATTCGGGGCAGTTCTCCTATTTCACAGCGCATCCTGGGGTCACCCGAGGTGGCCACTATCATCACTCGAAAACCGAAAAATTTCTTGTGATCAAGGGGCATGCCAGTTTCCGCTTCCGGAATATTATTTCCGGCGATTTTTATGAGTTGCAAACAACGGGTGAGAAACCCGTAATCGTCGAGACAGTTCCAGGATGGACGCATGACATCACGAACATTGGCGATGACGAAATGATCGTAATGTTGTGGGCCAATGAAATTTTTGACCGTGAACAACCGGATACGTACGCATTGCCTGTGTGTTCGTGATGTCGATTGATCAGGAGGTTGAGGTTGTATGAAAAAGCTGAAGGTTGTTACCGTCGTCGGGACCCGTCCGGAGATCATTCGTCTGTCCCGAGTGATGAGTGCACTAGATCAACATTGTGATCATGTTCTTATTCATACCGGACAGAATTATGATTACGAATTGAACGAGATATTCTTCCAGGATTTGGGTATCCGCAAACCAGATCATTTCCTCAATGCTGCTGGCAGCAGCGGCTGCGAGACCATTGGTAATGTGATAATTGCGGTGGATCGAGTGTTGGCCGAGGTGAATCCCGAGGCTTTGTTGGTTTTAGGTGATACCAATAGCTGCATGGCTGTCATTCCTGCCAAGCGCCGTAAAATTCCTACTTTCCACATGGAGGCGGGAAATCGCTGCTTCGATATGCGGGTACCGGAAGAAATCAATCGGCGTATCGTAGACCACACGGCCGATATCAACCTTACCTACAGCGCCATCGCCCGTGATTATCTTTTGCGCGAAGGTTTGCCGCCAGACCGCGTGATAAAGACTGGCAGCCCGATGTTCGAGGTGCTTGATCATTACCGTCAGGGGATCGATGCATCGGACGTATTGGCTCGCCTTGGCTTGGAGCCGGGTAAGTTTTTTGTTGTTAGCGCCCATCGTGAAGAAAATATCGATTCTGATAAAAACTTCTTGAAGCTGGTTGAGGTACTGAATACAGTTGCCCTGCAGTTTAATTTGCCGGTCATTGTGTCGACTCACCCACGTACACAGAAGCGCGTTGACGCCATGGGCGTTACGTTCCACTCAAATGTTCGCTTGTTGAAGCCTCTGGGTTTTAAAGATTACAACAAGCTGCAACTTGAGGCCAAAGCAGTGCTTTCGGACAGTGGCACGATCAGTGAGGAGGCTTCTATCCTGAACTTCCCAGCTCTGAACATTCGTGAGGCCCACGAGCGCCCCGAAGGCATGGAGGAAGGAGCTGTGATGATGGTCGGGCTCGAGGTGGAGCGGGTCCTGCAGGGCTTGAGCATTCTCGATAGCCAGGCACGTGGGGATGAGCGGAGCCTGCGCCTGGTGGCTGACTACAGCATGCCAAATGTTTCGAGCAAAGTTGTTCGCATTCTTCATAGTTATACCGATTATGTGAACCGTACTGTATGGAAGCGTTACTGAACTGAGTGGTAGGCATGCCTGATAAGAAGCTGAGAGTGCTAGTCGTTACCCAGTATTTTTGGCCGGAGAACATGCGGATCAATGACTTGGTCCGCGACCTGAGGGAAAAAGGTCACGAGGTGACCGTACTGACCGGTTTGCCGAACTATCCGGAAGGCGATGTATTTGCCAGCTATCGGGCATCGCCTGGCGATTTTGCGTCCTACCACGGGGCCGATGTCGTCAGGGTCCCGATGTTGTCGCGTGGTAAACGCAGTCTTCGGTTGATCATGAACTACGCCTCGTTTTTCCTAAGTGCCTCCACGGTAGGCGCGTTCAAGTTGCGTGGTCGAAAGTTCGACGTCCTGTTCGTCTACGCCGTATCGCCGATCATGGCGGCAATACCTGCCATTGTGATCGGGCGTCTGAAGCAAGCCCCAGTATTTGTCTGGGTACTGGATCTGTGGCCTGAAACTCTCAGGGCGGTCGGCGTTCTCCGCAACCCGCGTTTGTTGTCACTGGTTGGACGAATGGTTTCATGGATCTATAACCGCACCGATTATTTACTTTTGCAGTCCCATGGATTTCTGGAGAACGTCAAACAATACTGCACACGTCATATTTCTGATGAGCGTCTGGTGTACTTTCCCAGTTGGGCCGAGGACGATTTCTCTGTGCCAGGGACTGTTACCAGTAGTTTGCTGGAGTCAGATCCGTCGGTATTTACTGTGGTTTTTGCCGGTAACCTGGGGGAGGCTCAGGATTTCCCGGCAGTGCTGGATGCCGCCGAGGCACTGCGCGGTGAAGCTTCGGTCCGCTGGGCCATCGTTGGTGATGGGCGCATGAGTACCTGGCTGGCTGAGCAAGTGCAGGCGCGTGGCTTGGACAACGTGAGATTGCTTGGCCGTCACCCTCTGGAGGCCATGCCTGCGCTGTTCGCCCAGGCCGATGCCTTGCTGGTCACGTTGAAGACCAACGATGTATTCCAGAAGACTATCCCAGGCAAGGTTCAGGCATACCTGGCTTCCGGACGGCCGCTGCTGGGGATGATCAACGGTGAGGCAGCCCGGGTCATTCACGAGTCTGGTGCCGGCTTTGCCTGTGATTCCGGTGATGCTCAGGGGCTTGCCCGGATTGTCAGTGACCTTGCCGGCACTCCGAGTGCGCAGCGCAGGCAGATGGGCGAGGCCGGGCGGGAGTATTACCTGGAGCATTATTCCAAGCCTAAGTTGATGGCGCGCCTGGAAACTCTTTTTTGTGAAGCTACCCTACGCAAGGCAGGGAAATGATGTCGCATACCGTGTTGTTGACCGGGGCTTCCGGTTTTGTGGGCAGCGCAATTCTTGAGTTGCTTCTCGCCGAGGGGCAGTCCGTGGTTGCGGCATTTCGTCAGCCCCCAATGCAACTGGACCCTCGCGTGGTGCCGGTCTGCATTGAGTCTCTGGACGGCGTTACCGACTGGCATGCTGCGCTTGCCGGTGTGGACGTCGTCATTCACTCTGCTGCTCGTGTTCACGTAATGAACGATACAGAGAGCGACCCATTGGCAGCTTTTCGCAAGGTCAATGTCGAGGGGACGTTGAGGCTAGCACGGCAAGCTGCGACAGCTGGAGTCAGGCGATTTGTCTTCGTAAGTTCTATCAAGGTTAATGGTGAGGGTACGCCCAAGGGCAGTCCCTATACCGCTGATGACTTGCCAGCTCCTGTAGATCCCTATGGTGTTTCAAAAATGGAGGCGGAGGAGGGGCTGCGGGCTTTGGCACGGGAAGTCGGGTTGGAGGTGGTGATTATCCGCCCGGTCTTGGTCTATGGGCCGGGGGTCAAAGCTAACTTCCTGGCCATGATGCGTTGGCTGGACAAAGGGGTACCTCTGCCTTTCGGCGCGATCGATAACCGTCGCAGCTTGGTGGCGTTGGGTAATCTGGCCGATCTAGTGGTCACCTGCGTGGATCACCCTGCGGCTGCGAACCAGACGTTTTTGGTCAGTGACGCAGAGGATCTTTCGACCTCCGCGCTGCTTCGCCGCATGGCCAAGGCACTGGGGCGACCTGCTCGACTGCTGCCTGTCCCCAGTCGTCTCCTGGAGGTGGGCGCGGTTGTGCTGGGCAAGCATTCCCTGTCGCAGCGCTTGTGTGGCTCACTTCAAGTCGATATTGAAAAAACGTGTTCGCTGCTGGGCTGGAAGCCGCCGCTTAGTGTTGATGAAGCACTCGCTCTGACTGCTCGTGACTATCAGGAAAAAATAAAAAAATGACTTTAGGATGGCTGATTCCACTGGTCGCGGTGCTGTCTTTGGCGTTGACTGCTGTTTTACGACGCTACGCACTGGCCAGAAGTATCATTGATATTCCAAATGCGCGCAGTTCACATGCCGTTCCGACGCCAAGAGGTGGCGGTGTTGCGATCGTGGTTGCCTTTCTTGTTGCGCTGGTGGTGTTGGCCGCGGGAGGCAGCGCGCAGATGAGCGTGCTGGGTGCTTTGGGCGGGTCTGGTGCACTGATCGCAGTCATTGGATTCATGGATGACCATGGCCATATCGCTGCCCGTTGGCGATTGCTCGGGCATTTCCTGGCGGCAGTTTGGGCGCTGGTCTGGTTGGGGGGCTTTCCAGCTGTCCATGTGTTTGGGGTGCAAGTCGACCTTGGCTGGTTCGGGGTGGGTATTGCTGTCTTCTACTTGGTTTGGATATTGAACCTCTACAACTTCATGGACGGTATCGACGGCATCGCCAGTGTCGAGGCTATTTGTGCCTGCCTGGGGGCGTGTCTGCTTTACTGGCTCGCAGGGTTCGAGCAGTTGGTGATGTTGCCGTTGCTGCTGGCCATGGCGGTTGTCGGTTTCCTATACTGGAACTTCCCGCCTGCACGCATTTTCATGGGCGATGCGGGGAGCGGGTTTCTCGGGATTGCCCTGGGCGTGCTGTCGTTGCAGGCGGCTTGGGCGTCCTCACAACTGTTTTGGTGCTGGCTGATTTTGCTTGGTGTATTCATCGTCGATGCCACTTATACACTTATACGTCGCCTGTCCCGAGGCGATAGGGTCTATGAGGCACATCGCAGTCACGCCTACCAGTTTGCCTCGCGGCTGTACGGTAAGCATCTTCCTGTCACACTGGCGGTGGGGGGGCTGAATCTGTTCTGGTTGTTGCCAATCGCCATGTGCGTCATTCTGCTGGACTTGGATGGTGCGCTGGGCGTGGTGATCGCTTATGTACCGCTGGTTGTGATAGCTGTCCGCTATCGAGCCGGTGCGCTGGAGTGAGACAGATTCACGTGGTGCCAGTGTGCAGCCCGTATCTAGTTACAGCTGTAGATAATTATGGGAGCAGCAAAGGTGTTCGAGGGGGTTATGGATAGGTTGCGGGCATTTCTAGTGGGCTTGCCACGTCGTCAAAAGCGCCTGTTGCAGGTGTCGACTGACGTCGTATTGGTCTGGGTTGCGTTGTGGCTGGCGTTTGTCGTGCGTCTAGGTATCGACGAAATGGCCAACCCCATCAAGGACCACTTCTGGCTGTTCACCAGTGCGCCAATCGTCGCTGTCCCTTTGTTTATCCGTTTTGGTATGTACCGCGCGGTCATGCGTTATTTCGGGAATGATGCCCTCATTGCCATCATCAAGGCTGTCAGCCTTTCCTCACTGATTCTGGGTGTTGTAGTCTATTGGTACAGCAATCACCAGAACGTGGTGCCGCGCTCGATCATTTTCAACTACTGGTGGTTGAGCCTGGTGATGGTAGGTGGTTTGCGGCTGGCTATGCGGCAATACTTTCTGGGTGACTGGTTCACTGCGGCGCAGCACGTACCCTTCACCAGTCGTGATGATGGCCTGCCCAAAGTGGCGATTTATGGCGCTGGTGCGGCGGGCAACCAGTTAGTAGCCGCATTGCGCCTTGGCAAGGTAATGCGCCCAGTGGCTTTCATAGATGACGACAGTAGCATTGCGGACCGCGTGATTTCAGGGTTGCAGGTTTACAAGCCACGTCATTTACAGCGGATGATCGATCACACTGGGGCGCAGGAAATTCTCCTGGCCATTCCCTCGGCAACACGGGGGCGGCGTCGGGAAATTCTCGGCTTTCTCGAGGGTTTTCCCTTGCATGTTCGTAGCATCCCAGGGTTCATGGATCTTGCCAGCGGTCGGGTAAAGCTTGACGACATTCAGGAGGTCGACATCGCCGACTTGCTGGGGCGCGATGCGGTCCCTGCACAGGCTGACCTGCTGGAACGTTGTATTGCTGGTCAGTCGGTCATGGTGACTGGAGCCGGCGGTTCGATCGGATCAGAGTTGTGCAGACAGATTATTGGCCTGAAACCTCGTGTGTTGTTGTTGTTCGAACACAGCGAATTCAACCTCTATAGTATTCTCTCCGAGCTGGAGCAACGCATCGCAAGAGAGTCGCTGGCGATCAAGCTGCTGCCATTTCTCGGTTCGGTGCGCAATCAGGCTCAGATGCTTGACATCATGAAAGCCTGGCGTGTCGACACGGTGTATCACGCCGCAGCCTACAAGCATGTACCAATGGTCGAGCACAACATCGCTGAAGGCGTGCTGAACAATGTCATTGGCACCTTGAATACTGCGCAGGCTGCTTTGCAGGCCGGAGTCTCGAACTTCGTGCTCATCTCCACCGACAAGGCTGTACGCCCGACCAATGTCATGGGGAGTACCAAGCGCTTGGCGGAAATGACGCTACAGGCGCTTAGCCGTGAGCTGGCTCCGGTGTTGTTTGGCGATACCGCTAATGTATCGCACGTCAACAAGACCCGTTTCACGATGGTTCGCTTCGGCAATGTACTGGGCTCTTCTGGGTCGGTTATTCCGCTGTTTCACAAGCAGATCAAAGCGGGTGGCCCATTGACGGTCACCCATCCGAAGATTACTCGCTATTTCATGACCATTCCGGAAGCTGCACAGCTGGTCATTCAGGCCGGCTCCATGGGGCAGGGTGGGGACGTCTTTGTGTTGGATATGGGGGAGCCGGTACGGATCGTCGAACTCGCGGAAAAGATGATCCATCTGTCCGGCTTCAGCACGCGCTCTGAGCGCAACCCTCATGGTGATATTGCCATTGAGTTTACGGGGCTGCGTCCTGGGGAAAAACTCTACGAGGAGTTGCTGATCGGTGACAACGTTGTGGCCACGCGCCATCCCATGATCATGAGTGCTCATGAGGACTATCTGTCCTGGGAAGTCTTGAAAGAGCGGCTCGACGAGTTGCAGAGTGCGGTCAAGGGCGATGACTATTCCCACGTTCGGCAGCTGTTGCGTGAAACGGTCAGTGGCTATACCCCGGATGGAGAGATTGTTGACTGGATCTATCAGCAGCGGCGACTGGACCCCTGACTTGAAAATTCCCGGCATTTGCCGGGAATTTTTTGCTTGGGTGTCAGTTGGAGGGTTGGCTGTAAGCGATCCATGAACCCCACCTTCCGCAAGATCGAGACACGGTTTATCGTGGCATTTCCGGTGAACAGTTCGATGCCATACAGCTTATTGATCAATGACAGCGCCATATCCGCGCGTCCGGCTTTGCCCTTGGGCTGCACTTTCTGAGCTTCAACAAACTTGCGACGTGCATGCGCCATGCACGCCAATCGTTCGACACCCGGCTGCAACGCCAAGGCGTTGTAACCCGCGTAATCGTCTGTCATCACATAGCCGCGATAACTTTCCAGCAATCGCAACGGCACCTCCTGCGCACGGCTGGAGGTGTAGTCGAACAGCACGACTTTCCGATCCGGTGGCCCACTGGCTTGCACCCACATCCAGGATTGGCTGGTCGGGTCTCGATCCGGTTCTTTAAGGACTTGGACGCGCGTTTCATCACAATGGATGACTGGGCTTTCCAGCAACCGGTCGCGCATCAGATTCAGCAGTGGTTGCAGGTGCTCGCCGCACTGAATCACCCAGCGCGCCAAGGTCTGACGCGGAATCTCGATACCGTGTCGGCTCAGCACCGTTTCAAAACGGTGCAGCGGTAAGCCATCGACATACTTGGTGGTCAACAGCATGGCCAGCACGCTCGGGCTGGCCATGCTCTTCTCGATCAACTGTGCGGGTTTGTCAGCGGTGACCGGAGCGGCTTCACAACCACGGCAACCGTAAACTTTACGGATGTGTTTGATCACCCGGATCTGCATCGGCACGATATCCAACTGCTCGCTGGTTTCTTCACCGATCACATGTTTGCGACAACCACAGGCACAGGCCTGCTCGTGTTCGGGCAGTTCGTGGATGATTTCAATGCGCGGCAGGTCAGCGGACAGCGGTTTGCGCTTGCCACGACGCAGAGTTGGCGCGACCACTTCTTCATCGTCATCGACCGGAGGTATCGACAGGCTTTCCGGTTCGTTGAACAACGCGAGCTGCGGCGTGTTGGTTTCAACGGTCTGCTCGGACTTGCGACTGAACAGGCGGTCGCGCAGTAGCTTGACCTGCTCTTTGAGATCGACGATCTGGCCCTTATCGACCGTGCGCTCCATCAATAACTGCGCAAGCATCTGCTTGAGCAGTACGGGGTCATCGGGAAGGTCTTCGGGCATGGGAATCATGCCCCGGATTATACCGAATCAGGCGACGAATCGCGGCGTCAAAACCTGATGCGGGCGATTGCGCCAGAGGTCAAAACCGTCGAGTAACCAGTTCAGTTCCTGGACGGTGAGGACAATCGCTTCGTCGGTGGCGTCAGGTGATGCTTTGAATCGCTCGGATTCCAGACGCTTGAGCCAAAGACAGAAGCCGTTACGCTCCCAGTACAAGATCTTCACACGGTTGCGGGATTTGTTGAGAAATACGAAGAGCACGGGGTCGAACACCGCCACCTTGATGTCCAACTCGACCAGCGCCGCCAAGCCATCAATGGATTTTCGGAAGTCGACGGGCTTGGGGTAGAGATAGACTTTTTCGACTTTGGCGTCGGGACGCATCATGGCGTGCTGGCTCCAGAAAGAAATCGGGAGCACAGCATCGGCGATCAGCTGAGCGCTTTGAATGTGGGGTTTATGGAGCGCTTACGGTTGGCTCAAGCGCCAGCGACGCCGGCGAACGAGTTCAAGCAAAAGTACGGCAACTGTCTTGTGGTGTCGCTCGGTACAGTAGGCAAGGGCAAATGCCAGAAGGTTGGCCAGCAATATGGACGATAGGAAGCCGATCGTGGTGCTACCGAGCGCTTGTTGGATCCAGTAAAGGACAGTGTAATGGGTCATGAACAGGGTGAAGCTGAAACCTGCCAGCGCTGCGTAGCGCTGCTTCTTTACCTGGCTTACGGCTTCTTCATCGCTATTTAGCCTGGCTGCCAGCAGAACCAACCCGAGCGTCATCAGCAGGCCGGCGACCAAGTGGTAGCTGTTTTTGGTATATAGGTAAATGGCGACGGCGCCGATGAACGCGGGCCAGCTCAAGCGTGCGATTTCCGTGCGCTGGGTCAGGCGGTCGAACCAGAAGGCCCCTAGAGCACCGGCAAACCATATCACCTCAAGGTGCCCGGCCTCACCCTGAGCATTGACCGTGAAGGTGTATTTGGCGCCCATCCAGATGCATATGAGGCAAAGGAACCAACGCTTGCGGAAGAACACCAGGCCGCCGAACAGTATATATATCCACCACTCGAACATCAGGCTCCAAATGGGCCGCAAAGTACCAAGTGGCATTGAAGGTATCAAACCCAGGTTGTATATGAAGTTCTTCGCACTGACGTAGGTCAGCAGTGCAGCCTCAGGGTAGGCGCAGGAGAACAGAAGGTCGGCCACCAGTACAAACAGCAAGGATGGGATCAGTGTCGTGTAGATGCGCGCAAAACGATCTACAAAATAGTGTGTGGCATCGCCTCCTTTGTATTTGAAGTTCGTCATGACACTACGGCAGATCAGAAAGCCGGAGACGAAGAAAAATCCGACCACGGCGATCTGCTGCAGATACGGAATACGCTCTGGGAAGAAACCGCCCCAGTAGTTGTAGAACATTCCGATGCCGTGCCCGATCAGGACAACTTGAGCGAGACCAAATCTCAAAAAATCGAAAAACGTTACACATTTCTCGCTCAGGGGTCTCATTGTTTGGTGGGCTCCAAGCAGCACGAGGTGGACTCCGTCAGGCATAGATTGATTAGATTGGGGGGAAGGGACAGGACCACGCCTTGCCATTCAACAGGTTAATTGCAGTCAGCCTCCCGTCGGCAAAGGAGCATCCGGTGTCAATGTAGATCACGTTACCCAGGTGCAGGACATCAGGGGTAGTCGAATGTCCGACATACAAGCGATCCACGCCCCTTACGGGTTGTTCGTCATGTGAACTGATCCGGCCTCTGGCATAAAGTGCTTGGGTCAGGGCCGCGCGCTGGATCTCGTGATCGGGGGAGCTCAGCGATGCGACGGCATCGAGCCAACTCAGGTCGTCTTTCCAGCAAGGAGATTCGGCATGGATAATCCCGACGTTTTCTCCCGAAGGCAGAGAAACCTGCATGGCAATGGGCAGCTCAAGCAGCCGTTCGGCAATTTGCTGCTGTTCCAGCGACGCAAGCTCATAGAACCACGCTCCGCCGTTGCGTGCGTGACGTGGAGGGTCCCCCACGCCAGCTACGTAATCGAGCACCATCTGCTCGTGATTGCCCCTGACCGAGTGGAACCACGGTTTGTCCAGCCATGTCAGGACGTCATGTGACCGAGGTCCACGATCTATTACATCGCCAGTAACAAATAGGCGGTCTGCCGCGGGCTGGAAGTGAATCTGCGTCAGCAGCTCCTCCAGCAACTCGAAATGCCCGTGGACGTCACCAACGACGAAATCCCGCCCTTTGGTATTGGCCGCAAAGGAGCGAAAGAACGTACTGTGAGTCGGTGTATACAAGGCGGTACTCTGAGGGGCGCCTGGTCCAATGGCGTTGGCGTGGGGCACAATTTTACCAGTATCCAAGTGTTGCAGGAAGGTGTCCTGTGCGGTGCGACAACTCGTTGAATTATTTGGAAAGCAATTCCAGCCTGTCCCAGTTTGCTAGTCGAAATTCTGGCGTCTAGCGTTGAGAAGCAGCTAAGGAAAAGCTGCTTCTCGAACCCAAGAAACCATGGAGAAACTCCTATGCGCCACAATATTTTCACCGCCTTGCTGACGGCTATCGCTGCTTCTTTCACCCTGGGTGCCGGTGCTGTACAAAACACGCCGATGGTGGCCGAACTGCCGTCGGCAGCGGTCACCGCGGAGCAGGGTGTTGGCAAACTCAATATCAATACCGCCGATGCCTCGACCTTGCAGCGTGAGTTGTCAGGGGTCGGCCAATCCAAATCCGAAGCCATTGTCGCCTATCGCGACAATAATGGGGATTTCGCTACGGTAGAGGAGTTGCTTGAGGTCGAAGGCATCGGAAAGGCTATCTTGGAGCGTAATCGTGACAAGTTAACGGTCAATTGAGACTGGTTGGGGCAGGTGTGCAAGTCTGCCCCACGAATGAGCGGCCTTAACGGTCCTTCGCTTCCTTGGCATCCATTTCAGCATTTCGCTCATGAATCTTTTTGAGTTGCTCCTCCGTCAACGGCAACTTCTTCGCCGTGTCCCGCAGCAGCATCAACCCGCCGACAATCGACCCAAGCGCAACAAGCAGTATCAACCAGGCATACCAAGGCATCGAGATTCTCCAGAAAGCGTACAGGGCACCGCTTACATGGCATTCGAGCCATTGCCGCAGCCGTTGGTTCCATTATAGGAGCCCCCCCCGCCCAGGCCAATTCTCATGACCCACGGCCCCCAAACCCCGCCCCACTTCGTTTACAATGCGCGCCGTTTACGACTTGCCAAGAGACCCTGCCCATGTCCGCCTGCCAGACGCCCCTGATCGTCGCCCTGGATTTTCCCACCCGTGACGCCGCCCTGAAGCTGGCCGACCAGCTCGACCCCGCCCTGTGCCGGGTCAAGGTGGGCAAGGAACTGTTCACCAGCAGCGCTGCGGGAATCGTCGAGACCCTGTGCAGCAAGGGCTTCGAAGTGTTCCTCGACCTTAAGTTCCACGATATCCCCAACACCACTGCGATGGCGGTCAAGGCCGCGGCAGAGATGGGCGTGTGGATGGTCAACGTGCACTGCTCCGGTGGCCTGCGCATGATGTCTGCTTGCCGTGAAGAGCTGGCCAAGCGCAGCGGCCCGCAGCCACTGCTGATCGGCGTGACCGTGCTGACCAGCATGGAGCGCGAGGACTTGGCTGGTATCGGCCTGGATGTCGACCCGCAGGAGCAGGTGCTGCGCCTGGCGGCGTTGGCGCAGAAGGCCGGCATGGATGGCCTGGTGTGTTCGGCGCTGGAAGCGCCAGCGCTGAAGGCGGCGCACCCGTCGCTGCAACTGGTGACCCCGGGTATCCGCCCGGCGGGAAGCGCCCAGGATGACCAGCGCCGGATCCTGACCCCGCGCCAGGCACTGGACGCCGGTTCCGATTACCTGGTGATCGGGCGTCCGATCAGCCAGGCGGCGGATCCGGCTAAGGCGTTGGCTGCTGTGGTGGCTGAAATCCGCGGTTAAATCAGGGATCGTGGGAGCGGGCTTGCCCGCGATGGCGTCAGCTCAGGTAATCGCCATCGCGGGGCAAGCCCGCTCCCACAAACCTGTCTGCGCGTGAGCGCAGCCCGCAATGATCAGACTTTCAGCACCAACTTGCCGAAATTCTCCCCGCTGAACAGCTTGAGCAGCGTCTCGGGGAAGGTTTCCAAGCCTTCCACCACATCCTCCTTGCTCTTGACCTTGCCGCTGGCCAGCCAGCCGGCCATTTCCTGCGCGGCCTTGCCGTACTCCTTGACGTAGTCCATCACCACAAAGCCTTCCATGCGCGCGCGGTTGACCAGCAGCGCCAGGTAGTTGGCCGGGCCCTTGACCGCTTCCTTGTTGTTGTACTGGCTGATGGCGCCGCAGATCACCACCCGGGCCTTGAAGTTCAGGCGCGACAGAACGGCATCGAGGATATCGCCGCCGACATTGTCGAAGTACACATCCACGCCTTTGGGGCATTCGCGCTTGAGCCCGGCGAGCACGTCTTCGGCCTTGTAGTCGATGACCCCGTCGAAGCCCAGTTCATCCAGCAGGTACTGGCATTTTTGCGCGCCGCCGGCGATGCCGACCACGCGGCAACCCTTGAGCTTGGCGATCTGCCCGGCAATGCTGCCGACCGCGCCGGCGGCGCCGGAAATCACCACGGTGTCGCCGGCCTTGGGCTGGCCGACATCGAGCAGGGCGAAGTAGGCGGTCATGCCGGTCATGCCTAGGGCGGACAGGTAGCGCGGCAGGGGGGCCAGACGCGGGTCGATCTTGTGCAGGCCCTGAGGTTCACCGGTGAAGTAGTCCTGCACGCCGAGGGCGCCGCTGACATGGTCGCCGGGCTTGTAGTCCGGGTGCTTGGAACTGACCACTTCGCCCACGCCGAGTGCGCGCATCACCTGGCCAAGGCCCACCGGGGGGATGTACGACTTGCCTTCGTTCATCCAGCCGCGCATGGCAGGGTCCAGGGACAGGTAGAGGTTTTTCACCAGCACCTGGCCTTCGCCCGGCTCGGCGGCAGGGGCCTGCTCATAGGTGAAGTCGTCACGGCGCACGGCGCCGACCGGGCGCTTGGTCAGCAGGAAACGGCGGTTGGTGTGGGGCATGGCGAGTTCTCCTGAACGAACGAGTGTGAGGGGGGATGATCGGCGGGTTGAATGGGCCGCGTCACGCAAGATCACTGCGAACGATAGTAGTCCAACCGTACCCTTGATGATGCTGCCCAGCTCAGCGGCGCTCTGACTAGACTCAGCCACGACTTCCCATCTTTTGCAGGAGCCAGTGATGAGCATGACTTTCTCCGGCCAGGTTGCCCTGGTCACCGGTGGCGCGGCGGGCATCGGCCGGGCGACGGCCCAGGCATTCGCCGCCGAGGGGCTCAAGGTGGTGGTGGCCGACCGTGATGCGAACGGTGGCGAAGGCACCGTGGCGCTTATTCGCCAGAATGGTGGCGAAGCATTGTTCATCGCCTGCGATGTTACCCGGGACGAAGATGTGCGGCAGTTGCACGAGCGGGTGGTCGAGGTATACGGGCGTCTGGACTACGCCTTCAACAATGCCGGCATCGAAATCGAGAAGGGGCGATTGGCAGAGGGCAGCGAGGCGGAGTTTGACGCGATCATAGGCGTCAACGTCAAGGGCGTCTGGCTGTGCATGAAGTATCAGCTGCCCCTGCTGCTGGCCCAAGGCGGCGGCGCTATCGTCAACACGGCCTCGGTGGCCGGCCTGTCGGCGGCGCCGAAAATGAGCATCTATGCCGCCTCCAAGCACGCGGTTATAGGACTGACCAAATCGGCGGCCATCGAGTACGCGAAGAAGGGTATCCGGGTCAATGCGGTGTGCCCGGCGGTGATCGACACCGACATGTTCCGCCGCGCCTACGAGGCTGATCCGCGCAAGGCCGAGTTCGCTGCGGCGATGCACCCGGTCGGGCGTATCGGCAAGGTCGAGGAGATCGCCAGCGCGGTGCTGTACCTGTGCAGCGATGGCGCGGCGTTCACGACGGGGCACAGCCTGACGGTCGACGGTGGCGCGCTGGCGATCTGACCGAGACCAGCCACAGGGCCAGCGCCACCGCCGCGCAGCCCAGCAGCAACACGCCACCAAACACGATCAAGGCCAACCGTGACCCCAGCCGGTCACTGAGCAGCCCGGTAAAGATCACCGGCAGGCTGAACCCCAGGTAGGCCAGCAGGAAGAACCCGGCACTGGCCCGGGTTTTTTCCTGGCCGGCCAACTGATTCACTGCCGCCAGCCCGCCCAGGTAGAGGAAGCCATAGCAGGCGCTGCTGGCGGCCACGGCGCCCATCAAAACGCCCAGCAGGTTGCCACTGTCAGCGCCCCAGGCCAGCAGCGCGTAACTGCACGGCAGGATCAGCAGTCCGACCAAGGTCGCCCGGGCACTGGCCATGCGTCGGGCCAGGGGCTGGAACAGCAGGCCGCAACTGATCACGCAGAAGGTCGAGAATCCCGACCAGGCGCTCAGGCCGTGCTGGCGCAGGATCCCCGGCAGCAACGCGATGACCAGCCCGACACAGGCCCAGGCCAGCAGGATCGCCAGGCCATAGGCCAGGCTGCCGCTGGGATAGCACGGCAGGCGCAGCATGGCGCTGCGTTGCGTCGGGCGTGGGTCTGGCAGGCGCCAGACCAGCGCGAGGGCAAAGGTGGCGAGCGCCAGTTGCAGATGGAAGCTGCCAGGGGTGAGTGTCTGCCCGCGCAGCAGGAACAGGCTGGTCAACGCCGCGCCGAGGCCAAAACCCAAGGAAGTGCTGGCGGTGACCCAGATCGCGGCGCGGTCACTTTCGCCGGGCCGCATCAGCTCGCTCATGTACGCGGTGGCCGTGGCCGACGCCAAGCCGGTGCCCAGGCCCAGGAACAAGCGCGCCACGCCCAGGGAGGCCAGGCTGGGGGACAGCAGCATGATCAAGGTGGCGATCATCGACAGGGCGAGTGCGACCAGGATCAACGGGCGTCGGCCGACCCGATCGGCCAGGCCGCCGAGGGCCAGCAGCACTGGCAATACGCCGAGCACGTACCCGGAGAAAGCCACGGCGGTCGCTGCGGCGCCTTGCCCGGAGAGGTCGGCGTAGGTGATGTACAGCGGGGCCTGGAGATTGACGGCAAGGGTGATCAGGCACAGGGCGAAGGCCAGCAGGGCCGGGGCGTGGCGAGTGGGCATAGGGATATCCGCAAGATCGATTGCGCCCAGCATCCAATCTAGGGCGGCTGTTCGCCAAGGCACACTCTGCCGTTTTTTGTGCTTAACTGTTTGTCTGAAATCTCCGAACACTTGCCATGCACTTCAATCTTGACCGCGAACTCCCCACCCCGTTGGTCCAGCAACTGACCGAGCACCTGCAGGCCTGGATCGAACAGCAGCGCCTGCGTCCCGGAGCTCGCATGCCGTCGATCCGCGCGCTGGCCAAGGCCCAGGCGGTCAGCGCGTCGTGCGTGATCGAGGCCTACGACCGCCTGGCGGCAAATGGCTGGCTGGAGGCGCGGCATGGCGCAGGCTTTTTCGTCGCCGAGCGCAAGCCGGGCCTGCGGCCCGACCCCGGCGAGCCGTGGGGCGAGGCGATCGACGGCAGTTGGCGGCAGTTCCGCGAAGGGCATGAGCAACTGCTCAAGCTCGGCTGCGGCTGGTTGCCCGTGGCCTGGCGAGCCGAGGCTGAACTGGCCCAGGCCATCCGCCAGGTCAGCCGTGGCGCGCCCGAGGCGCTGTTCGACTACTGCCCGCCCCAGGGCCTGGCCAGCCTGCGTCTGCAACTGCACAAGGGGCTGGCGCGGCTGGATATCGCCGCCGAGCCGGAGCGAATCGTCACCACCCAGGGTGCCAGCCATGCCCTCGACCTGCTGGTGCGAACCTTGCTGAAGCCGGGCGATACAGTACTGGTGGAGCACCCCGGCTATTACAACCTGTACAACTTGTTGCGCCTGCACGGTGTGCACATGCTTGAGGTGCCGCGCACTGCCAGTGGTCCAGACCTGGCCGTGCTCGAGCAGTTGCTCGCCGAACACCGACCGCGCTGTCTGTTCATCAACAGCCTGTACCAGAACCCGACCGGCACCAGCCTGACGCCCAAGGTCGCCTATCGCCTGCTGGAGCTGGCCCGCGGGCATGACTTGCGGATTGTCGAGGATGATCTCTATGCCGACTTCCAGGACGGACCGGCGACGCGGCTGGCTACCCTCGACAGTGAGCAACGGGTGATCTACCTGGGCAGCTTCTCCAAGACCCTCAGCAGTTCGCTGCGGGTCGGCTATGTGGTGGCCGATCCGCCCTTGGTGGCGCGTCTGGCCGAGCTGAAGATGGTCGCGGGCATCGGCACCTCGCGCTTCGCCGAGCAGGTGGTCGGGCAGATGCTCGCCAATGGCGGCTATCGCAAGAGCGTGCAGCGTCTGCGGTTGCGCCTGGGCCAGCACCGGGCCAGGACGTTGCGGCAGCTGGAGGCCTGCGGCTGGGAGGTGTTCTGCGAGCCGGTCGGCGGCATGTTCGTCTGGGCCCGGGTGCCCGGGCGCGACTTTGCCGAGCTGGAGCGGCTGGCGCTGGAGCATGCCGTGTTGCTCACCCCGGGCAGCGCCTTCGATCCGCACGGCCGGGCCAGTGACTGGCTGCGCATCAATGTCGCCTATGGGCAGGATTCCCGGGCCGAGGCGTTCTTTCGGCATGCGGGGCGACCTCCGGCGGTCTGAAAGCGACAGGCTCATAGCTAAATGACACCATTGGCGCGTCTGGCTCTTGTGACGGAGTCGGCGCCATTGTCACTCTTGCTGTCGGTAAAGTCCGATAAGGCGAGGGGGTTGGTGATGGCGGCGACCAAGCACGGTGTATTGGCCAATCTGGGCATGGCGCGCAAGCTCGGCCTGGGCTTTGCCCTGGTGTTGCTGCTCACCCTGGTGGTGGCTGCTATCGGTGTGTACGCCCTGGCCAATGTCGGCCAGCGCTTCGATGGGTTGCGGCAGATGGCTCAGTTCAATACCGACCTGTTGAAGCTGCGCCAGCACGAACAGGCCTTCGCCCTGCGCTCGGACATCAAGGAGGCCGATGCCCTGCGCACGGGGCTGCAGGGGCTGGTGGAGCGGGCCCGGGCCGTGCCGGCACTGGCTTCGACCGAGGCCGATCTGAATGACTATGCGCAAGCTTTCGACCAGTTTGTCCAGGCGGTGCAGGCCAAGGAGCTGGCCCTGGACATGGCCAGCTGGTCGGTATCGAGCGTGGCCAACAACCTCGATGTGCTGCAGGCCGGCCTGGCCGACGATGGCACCTATACCCTCAAGCAGTCCCAGGGGCAGCAGGGTGGTGAGTTCCTGGAACAGGCCGGGCAGGTGGCGCAGGTGTCGCGGCTGATGCTGCAGGCCATGGACGAGGCCCGGGTGCGCCTGGACCAGAGCCGCAAGGGCGGTGAAGCCAGCGCCGAGGGCCGCATCGCCCAGACCGTCGAAGCGGCGACCCTGGTCGACCAGCTCAAGGTTTCGGTCGCCGACGCCGGCTACCAGAGCGTGCTGGGCGAAGTGGCCGGGCATATCGGCAGTTTCTCCGAAAAGCTCAACGAGTACACCGACCTGCTGGGCCAGGAGCGGGGTATCAAGGATCAGTTGCAGGCGCGTGCCGAGCAGGTCACCGCGCGTGTCGACCAGGTGTATGCCGATCAGGAGCAGGCCATGCAGGCCGAACTGGCACGCAACGCCGTCGCCATTACTGCGGCCACGGCGCTGGCGCTG